>JBEIUO010000248.1:0-4914 GCA_040374335.1 Phycisphaeraceae bacterium | reverse complement strand
TGGTTCCACAATGGGAACTGGTCGAGCTACGAGGAGGATCGCAGAAGGCGGATGGGCGCGGACGCGGATCAGCCGCACCGGATGAAGTACCGGAAGGTGACGCGGTAACGAGGCGCGGGGGTGAACGATGGCGATCAGGATCATCGCGACGCCGGAAGAGTTCGAGGCGGTGTGCGGCGCGGCGCTGCGGCGTGATGTGGCTGTGAACCAGATGCCGCTGGGGATCGCCGAGGCGGCGCGGGTTGACCCTGCGCGGTTTGCGAATGGGATTCGGATGTTGGCCGCGGTGGATGCTGGCGGCGTGTGTGTCGGGGCGGTGGTGCAGACGCCGCCGTATGGGGTTTTGATTTCGGGTGCGAGCGAGGACGTGGCGTGCGAGCTTGCGGAGGGTGTTGCGAGCCACTGGGGGAATGTGACGCAGGTGTACGGCGCGACGCCGGCGGCGTACGCGTTCGCGCGGCGGTTCAAGGGGCCTGCGCCGGAGGTGATCGAGGACGCTGGGTTGTACGTGTTGACGGAGGTTGCGCCGTGTCGACCGAGCGAGGGGCGAGCGCGGATTGCGGTGATGGCGGACGCGGAGTTGCTGCAGCGGTGGATGGTGGAGTTCAACGCGGAGGCGCTGCCTCGTGATCCTGCGCCGGCGCCGGGGTGGGGCGAACGGCTCGCGCGGTCGGGGCAGTGTTGGGTGTGGGAGCGCGAGACGGCGGGCGAGGTGGTGTGTTTCGCGCACAACGGGAGGCGGATCGCGGGGTATTGGTCGGTGGGGCCGGTGTACACGCCGCGGGAGCACCGTGGGCGGGGGTACGCGACGTCGATGGTGACGCACATGAGCGCGTTTGCGCTGGCGAATGGGGCGAGCGCGTGCACGCTGTTCACGGACATGGCGAATCCGACGTCGAACGCGATCTACGAGCGGATCGGGTATCGGCGGGTGGGGAGCTTTGCGCGGCTGGGGCTTGGGTGAGCGGTTACTCGGAGAAGGACCATTCGCCGGGGCCGACGACGTGCGAGGTTCCGGAGGGCAGGCGGATGACGGCGCGGGTGCCGGGGGGAACGGAGAAGCGGAACTCGGTGCGGTCGGGGTGTTTCTGGTAGCTGCTGCGGATCGTGCCTCGGATGGAGTCGTACGAGGCGGCGGCGTGGCCGAGGTTGGGGATGGGGCGGGGCGCGAGTTGGATGGTGGCGTACCCGGGGTCGAGTGGGGAGATACCGGTGACGAAGCGGTAGAGGGCATCGCCGACGGAACCGAAGGCGTAGTGGTTGAAGGAGTTCATGCCGACGTCCTGGAAGCCGCGGTCGGGGGTCCAGCCGTCCCAGCGTTCCCACATGGTGGTTGCGCCGAGTTTGACCTGGTAGAGCCAGCCGGGGTATTCCTCGTTGAGGAGGAGCGAGCCGGCGAGCGCGTCGAGGCGGGCGTTGAAGAGGGCGGGGAGGAGGCGAGGTGTGCCGATGAAGCCGGTGGCGAGTTTGCCGCCTTTGGCGGCGATGGCGTTTGCGAAGTGGGGCGCGGCGAGGGCGAGCTGGGGGTCGGTAAGGAGACCGGGCATGGTGAAGACGAGCGCGTAGCCGGTTTGGCCGCTGTCGCGGAGGGAGCCGTCGGCGGCGACGAATCTGCGGCGGAAGGCCTCGACGGTTTGGACGCGAGCTGCCTCGTAGCGCTGCGCGTCGGTTTCCTTGCCGATGACGCGGCCCATCTCGGCCATCATGCGGAGGAGTTCGGCGCGGAACGCGGTGTCGATGAGGTCTTGGGAGGTGGGGTCGCCGAGGTTGAGCCAGTCGCCGAACCCCCCCACTTTCGCGATGCCGTCGGTGGTCTTGGTGTCGAGCCAGGCGATGTAGCGGGCGAAGGCGTCGTAGTTGTCGGAGATGACGCGGGTATCGCCGTAGGTCCAGAAGAGCGAGTGGGCGCAGACGATCGCGGCGTCGCCACAGGCTGTGGAGCCGCCGCCGGGATCGACCTTGGGGGCGACGTGGGCGAAGCGGCCGTCGTCGAACTGGGAGTCTTGCGCGAGCGTGGTGAGCCAGCGGGACATGAAGGAGGCGATGTCGAAGTTGAATGCGGCGGCGTTGATGAAGAACTGGGCGTCGCCGGTCCAGCCGAGGCGTTCGTCGCGTTGGGGGCAGTCGGTGGGGACTTCGAGGTAGTTGCCCTTTTGGCCCCAGACGATGTTGTGGACGAGTTGGTTGAGGAGGGGGTTGGAGGACGTGAAGGTGCCCGTGGGCTGCATGCGGGTGTGGGCGACGATGCCGATGACGTTTGCGGGCTCGGGGGGTGTATCGGTGCCGGTGATTTCGACGTATCGGAAGCCGTGGAAGGTGAAGATGGGCTCGAGGGTTTGGAGGCCTGATGCGAGGGTGTAGAAGTCGGTGGCGGTTGCGCCGCGGAGGTTGCTGGTGTAGAGGGTGCCGTCGGGGTTGAGCATTTCGGCGTGCCTGACGGTGAGGCGCTGGCCTTCGCGGCCGACGATGTCGCGGAGTTGGACCCAGCCGACGATGTTCTGGCCGAGGTCGTAGACGTATCGCCCGGGGCGGGGCTGGGAGCGGGAGATCGCGGGGATGCGTTCGTGGGTGGTTATGGGTTCACCGGGCTGGGGCTGGACGTTGATTGAGTCTTCGGAGATTCCGGCGGGCTGAGGCTCGCCCCACGTGGCGAGTTTGATGGCGGAGACTGGCGCGGCGAGGTCGGTGAGGGAGATGGACTCGCCTTCGCGGGCGATGATGCGGCGATCGCCTTCGAGGTCGAGTGTGAGTCGCTTGACGACGCCGTAGGCGGGGTCGCCGAGGGAATGGGGGGCGGGGCGGAGGGTTCCGGATTGGGAGAGGATTGCGCGGACGCGATCGGTGACGTTGGAGGTTCGGGCGGGGACGGCGCTGGGCAGTCCGACGGCGACGGGGAGGCCGGGGGTGGCGCGTCCCTCGCGTGCGGCGGAGGCGTGGCGAGTTGCGGCGGCGGCGTCGAAGTGGCAGCCGAGGTAGAGGTCGGCGTAGGTGTAGGGGGTGAAGCGAGCGGTCCAGGATTCGTCGGTGGGGATGATCTGGGTGGAGCCGTCGGCGTATTCGATTTCGAGTTGGGCGAGGAGTCGCGCGGGGCCGCCGTAGAAGTGGCGGCGGCCGGTGTAGCCGAGGAGGCCGGCGAACCAGCCGTCACCGAGGTCGAAGGAGACGACGTTGGTGCCGGGAACGATGAGGCGGGTGACGTCGTAGGTCTGGTGGTAGAAGCGCTTGGTGTACTCGGTCCAGCCGGGGGCGAAGGCGTCGTGGGTGGGGGCGAAGCCGTTGATGGATGGAGAATACAGGCCGAGCGCGGTGGAGTAGAGGGTTGCGTGGCGGATGGAACGTGCGGGGTCGGCGGTGAAGGTTTTGGTGAGGTTGACGACGGGGGACATGAAGTGTTCGGTGTTGCGTGCGCCACCCCAGGGCTGTGAGCCGGAGAGTTCTGGAGGCTGGCCAGCGCGATCGGCCGGGAGTTGAATGGAGAAGGATTGATCGACGTTGATACGTCGCGAGGATCCGTCGGCGAGGGTGATGAGGATTGCGCCGGTGACGGCGGGGGGGAAGCCGTCGTCGTTGCGGACGGCGAGGCGGACGGAGTTCGCGCCGGCTCGGAGCGTGCGGGAGATGTCGATGGGATGGATCATGTCCCATCGGGTGAGTTCGCCGAGCGCGGCGTCGTTGACCTCGACCGAGCAGATCTGGTCGGCGGTGCCGACAAGGAATGCGGTGGTCGGCGCGGAGGGGAGGTCGAAGGTTGAGAGGAAGGTCGCGTGGCGTGGGGTGCGCTCGGGTGGGCCGGGCAGGCGGATCCAGGGCTGGGAACGGAGCGAGGCGCGGAGTTCCGCGGTGAGCGGGGGTTGCGGCTGGGCGTCGAGGCCGATCCAGCGTGCTCGCCAGTCTTCGCGGCGGAGGAGGCCGATGGAGAGTTCACTGTGGTCGCTCCAACCGGCGGATTGGTCGTTGGAATCGACGACGAGGACGCGCCAGTGGAGCTGTGCGCGCGAGTCGAGGGGTGGGCCGGCGTACTCGACGGAGAGTTGATCGCGTCCGGGTTGAAGGCCGGTGTCCCAGGAGTAGTCGCCGTTTTGAAGGGCCTGTGCGGTTGGAGCAGCTACCACGCGGAAGGCGGTCTGCTGGGGGGCGACGGAGTTGGTGTTGGGGGACTCGAGACGCCAGCTGAGGCGTGGGCGGATTGTGCCGATGCCTCGCGGGTTTTCACGGAACTCGCAGCGGAGATCGGTGGCGCGGAGTCCGCCGGAGGGGCTGCATCCAGAGAGCAGGAGGATGAGGGTTGCGAGAGCTGCGCCGAGAGCCAGATGGGGGCACTTCATGGTCAGAGTCTATCGGAAGCTGAAAACGAAGGCGGGCCACTCGTTCGAGTGGCCCGCGTGGGTTGGCGGAGGTGTCAGGCTTGGATCAGTTCACGGTCTGTTGGACGTAGGCGGTCCAAGCGGAGGCGCCTGCGGCGTTCTCGGCGCGGATGCGCCAGCGCCAGCGACCAGCGCCGACGGGGTCGGTGTAGCTGGTGACGTTGGAGCCGACGGTGAACTGGACGGTGTTGGTCCAGGTCGCGCCGATTCGCTGCTGGCGTTCGATGCGGAAGAGGGTCTCGTTGGTGGAACGGTCGGTCCAGCGGACGATGGAGCTGGTTCCAGAGCGGGTGACGGTCGGGCTGGCCGGGGAGGTCGGCACGGTGACCACGGCGGTGCCGCCCGAGGCGCGGACGTTGAACGCGCCGGCGGCGCCGTTGTAACCGGAGACGCGGATGTAGTACGTGGTGTTGGCGGCGGGGGTGAAGGAGACGTATGAGGTCAGGCCGCCGGGGCACGGGCCCGCGCTGCCGTTGTCGTCGTTGCAGGAGACTTGGGTGAGCGCGCCGCACGAACCGGTGTAGACGGAGACGATCGTGTCGATCGAGCT
>JBEIUO010000088.1:0-7538 GCA_040374335.1 Phycisphaeraceae bacterium | reverse complement strand
TACCGCAGGCTGAAGAACTTGCTGTTCTGGTATTCGCCGTAGAAGTACTCGCCGCGGAGATCGGGCATGGCGCAGCCTCGGTAGACGTAGCCGCCGGTGATGGAGAGGCCAACGGTGTGGTTGTATTCGAAGATGGGTGGCGTGAGGTTGGGGCCGTTGCAGGTGCAGCCGGTGAGGGAGGTGCAGAAGGTGCCTTCTGTGCAGCGCCAGCCGTAGTTGCGGCCGCCGGCGAAGCCAAGCGGCTCAAAGTTGATCTCCTCGCGTTGGTTCTGACCGACGTCACCGATCCAGAGGTCGCCGGTCTCGCGGTCGAACGAGCAACGCCAGGGGTTGCGGAGCCCGTAGGCCCAGATTTCTTCGGCGCGTCCGGCGATTCCGACGAAGGGGTTGGACGCGGGGATGCGGTAGAGCTTGTACGGGTTGGTGGGGAAGCCGTCGTCGTCGGCGGTTGCCGGGATGCCGTCGGGGCCGTTGACGTCGAGGCGGAGGATCTTGCCTTGGAGGAGCGAGGTGTTCTGGGCGCGTTGATTGGGGTCGTTCTGACCGCCGCCGTCACCGAAGGAGGCGTAGAGGTATCCGTCGGGGCCGAAGGCGAGCCATCCACCTCGGTGGTTCTGGTTGGGCTGGGTGATCTTGAGGATGACGGTGCGAGTCGCGGGATCGGCGAGGTTGGGGTTGGCGGGAGACCTCTGGACGCGAGCGATGTAGGAGTCGGCTCCGGTGCCGGCGTTGTAGCTGACGTAGAAGATGCCGTTTGACTGGTAGTTGGGGTGGAACGTGAGTCCCAGCAGACCCCACTCCAGCCAGCTCGTCGCGACCACGGAAGAAAGGTCGAGGAAGGGCGTCGCCAGCGTCGTCGCTCCCTCGATGATCTTGATCCGGCCGGTTCGCTCGCAGACGTAGACGCGACCCGAGGCGTCGCCGGGGGCGTGGGTGACGAGCAGGGGTTGCGTGAGGCCCGAGGCGACTCGCTGGGTGCCGACTTGCGTCTGAGCGAAAGCGGGGGTGCAGCAGGCGAGGATCGCGGCGAGTGACAGAGCGGGTTTCATGGGTGTTCCGGGGGTTTGGAGGCGATTGGGAGAGAGTCGATACGCGAGGGAGGGGGTGGAGGGTTCAAAGTTGCCGCGGAAGCGACCCCGGCGGCCGGTGTACGGAGCGGGGGCCTGGAGGCCTGGTGGCGCGAGATGCGTGCGATGCCGTGCGCGGAGTGTACCGCGTGTCGGCGGGGACTCCACGCGGAATCACGCGGCGGCGCGGAGGGCGGCTTCGTCGGCGGCGCGGGTGGCCCGGATCCCGAGGACGGTGACGTCGTCGGATTGGTGGAGGCTGCCGATGGAGCCGTCGAGCAGCGACGTGATCTCCTGCATGGCGGCGTCGATCGAGTCGTGCTCGGGGCGGTGGACCGAGGAAAGGAGGGCTTGGATTTTCGCGGAGGGGATGGCCTGGCGCGAGGCTTCGGTCTGGTCGCAGAGGGCGAGGTCGAGTCCGTCGGTGTAGATGAAGAGGGAGTCGTCCTCGCGGAGGATGATGCGGGTCTCGTCGAACTCGGCGTCGTCAAAGACACCAAGCAGTGGCCCGTTGGTCTCGATCGCGTGGGCGAGCCCGCGTCGCACGAGGATGGGCGAGGGATGCCCCGCGCCGGCGAGGGTAACGGTGCGGGCGCTCGCGTCGAGTATCCCGTAGACCGCCGTGGCGAAACGGCCGCCGCCGCCGGAGTTTTCGCAGAGCCGGAGGTTGAGCTGGCGTAGGACTTCCGCGGGGCGGAGGCCGCCGTCGGTGAGGGCGGTTCGCTCGATGCCGGCGAGCGAGTTCGAGAGGACCATGGTCAGGAGCGCGGCGGGCACGCCGTGGCCGACGACATCCGCGACGAGGAAAGCGATGGTCTTGTCGTCGATCTGGTGCACGTTGTAGATATCGCCGCTCACGAAGTTCATCGGGCGATAGAGCAGGCCGAAGTCCAGCCCTCGAACCGCCGGGAGCGGTGCGGAGGTGAACTCGCGCTGGATGCTCGCCGCGAGGTTGAGCTCCTCGTACATGCGTTCCATCTCGAGGCGGACGCCTGCCTCGCAGCGCTGCGCGATGCGGACTTCACCGGCGAGCATGCCGACGGCGGCCTGGCGTTCGGCCAGGGCGTAGCACATGGCGGCGACGGTGGAGGGCGGGGCGGTGGGATCGATGAAGAGGACGCCGTGGCGTTGAAGGGGGCGCCACGACTCTGCGTCTTCGAGCACGATAACGGCGGGGAGGCCCGCGTTCTCCGCGACGCCGACGAAGCGGTCGACTTCGATGGGCGAGGTTCGGGCGTGCGCGAGCAACACGAGGAGCGACTCCTCGGGCTGCGCAGCGCCGAGGTTATCGAGCGCTTCGAGGACGGCGGGAAGCGGGCGGCAGTTGACTGAAGGCGAGGGGGTAGCGGGCCATGCGGCGAGGAGATCGGCGGTCCAGCGGCGCACGAAATCGGTATCGAGGCCGCCGTGGGTGACGCAGACAAGAGGCTTCGCCGGAGTGATGGACAACGGACCCCCAGAACAACAGACGACGTCCGCGGACGGAGGAGTCCGGGCACGCTTCCGGATGGGGGTATCGGCTTACTTGGCCCGCTTCTTCAGGCCTTTGGTGTCGAGGTCGATCTTGTCGCCGTTCTTGAGCTTGAGTTTGGCGAGGGTTCCGCCCTTGAGTTCGATAACGAACTGGGCCGGGAACTTGCTGGGGTACTTCTTGAGGCGGCTCTCGTACTTGTCGTTGGTCTTGGCCCACTCGGGGACGCCGGGGCCGCCGCCGAGGACTTTCTCGTCGTCGGCGCGAGGGGTCTCGGCCTTCATGGCGTGCATGGCGACGATGCGGCCGGTCTTGTCGAGGTAGATGATGTCGATGTCGACCGGGCAGTCGCGCATCACGAAGCTGTGCTGGCGGACGTCGCTGTCCTTGAAGACGAAGAGCATGCCGCCGCTTTCAGGGATGTCGGTGCGGCCCGAGAGGCCCTTGAAGCGGCTCTCGTCGTCGAGGGCGAGGTCGAGTGCGAAGGACTGGCCGTCGAGCTTGACGTCGGCGGTCTTGGGGCCCTTGTCTTCCTTCTCGTCGCAGCCGGCGATGGAAGCGCAGCTCAGGGTGAGCATCGCGATCAGGGCAAGCAGCATCAGCTTCGACAGAGCCATTCTTCATCCTCCGGCGTAAAGACGACATCCCCGCGTGGCATGGTATCGAGTCGGAACACCCGGAGGAACTCTGAAGCGGACATCTCGATTCGGCTCGTTTGCAGTTCGGGGGGGCCGCTCCACCGGGCGATCAACCCAATAAGCCGTTCGGGACGTACCCCGCGCGAGCGGTAGGAATCGAGGCGGGTATCGCCATGGCGTTTCGCGAGGCGTTTCCCGTCCGCGCCCCGAACCAGAGGCAGGTGGCAGTAGCTGGGGACGGGCCCAAGGCCCAGGGCGCGGTAGAGCAGGACCTGGCGTGCGGCCGAGTCGAGCAGGTCGTTGCCCCGGACGATGCGGGTCACGTGCTGCCGGGCGTCGTCGACCACCACGGCGAGTTGGTACGAGGGCTGACCCCGCTTGGTCCACACGACGAAGTCGCCGACGGTCGACGCGGGGGAGTACGACTGCGGGCCGGCGACGTCGTCGAGGAAGTCCACGCGGGTGTCGGGGGTGGCGAAGCGCCAGCTTGTGGCGGGGTCGTCGAAGGCGCGGGACGCCAGCGGCGGCCGGAGCTCGGGGGGGAACCGCACCTCGCCCGTGCCGTCCTGAGGCGCGGACGCGGCGGCCTCGATCTGGGCCCGAGAGAGGTCGGAGGGGTACGCCAGCGCGGCGTGCGCCAGACGCGACATCGCGTCGGTGTAGGGGGCGAGATCCGAGGATTGAATGATCGGGCCGGAATCCCAGTCGATGCCGATCCAGCGGAGAAGATCGATGGTGAGGTCGATCACGCCCGGCTTGACGCGGGGGCCGTCGAGGTCCTCGATGCGGAGGACGATCCGCCAGCCGGAGGCGCGGGCCATGGCCCAGTTGATGAGAAAGGTGCGGGCGTTTCCCAGGTGCAGCGCGCCCGTGGGGGAGGGTGCAAGTCGTGTTGTCTCGGATGCTTGGGGCAGCGTCGCACCTTTCCCGGCGGGAGGGGCCCTCGCCCCGCGGCGGAGGCGGGGCGTGGGATTGCTGTAGAATACCCTACACTTCCGCAGGGGCGGACCGGAGCACGGAATGCCGAAGTTAACTGAGGACGAGATCGAGCGGGAGATGAAGCGGGTGCCTGAGTGGGCGCTGGTTGGCGAGGCCATTCAGCGGACGTACCAGTTCAGGGACTTCATGCAGTCCATGAAGTTCGTGGGCCAGGTTGCGGAGGCGGCCGAGGCCGCGAACCACCATCCGGACATGCTGATTCGATACAGCCGCGTCACGCTGACGCTGCAGACGCACGACGCGGGGGGGATCACGGAGAAAGACTTCGCGATGGCGTTGCAGGCGGACGGCTATGCGGGTGCATTCCCGCCGCCGGCGAAGCCGAAGAAGAAGGCGGACGGACGCGGGGCGTGATCCCGTTTTTCTCCAAGTTTCTACGGGGTAACCAGGGCGAAGCGGGCGCGTTCGGCGCGATGCCCGGTGCGGTGCGTGCAGCGGAGGCAGGGTACGACGCGAGGTACGGGGATTGGCGGCAAACTCCCGAGGGCCCGGTGGATCACGCGCCGGTGGAGTTGGAAGTGGGGCGGTTGTGGTACGCGCTGGTCGCTCTCCTGCGGCCCCGACGCATCCTTGAGACCGGCACGCACCGTGGGTATTCGACATGCTGCCTCGCGGCAGCGCTCGAGTATCTGGGGACGTTCGACGGCACTCCGCGTGAGATCGTGACCATCGACGTCGAGCGGCACCCGCACCTGTGGGAAGGGGAATCGGTCGCGCGGTTCATTCACTTCGTGCAGGGGGAAGCGGCCAAGCTGCCGATGGGCGGGAAGCTGGATGGGCGATTCGACATGCTGCTGCTGGACAGCGATCACTCGTACGCGACGGTGGCCGCGGAGATCGAGGCATTCGAACCGCTGCTCGAGGTCGGTGGCGTCATGCTGTTCCACGACTCGCTCTACTTCGACGGGGTGGGGGCCGCGGTAAAGACCGTGGAGGCCTCCGGGCGGTTTGAGGTGACGACGCTCGATTCCCCCCGACATACCTTGGACTACCCGCGCGGGGAGGGGCGGACGCCGTACCGGTGCCCGGGGGTGACGATCGCTCGCAAGCGAGCGGCGGGGCCTGTCATCCGACCCAACGAGGCATACGCGGGGCTTATTTTGGGCGATGTACGGACGAAGGCCGTTTTACGGTAGGGTGTGGCCGGGGGTAGGGTGCCAAATCCGTCTGGACACTTGCCGGGGGCGGGGGTGCAACCCTAGTGTTGTGGCCCCACACGCGGCGTTGTGCGATCGCGTTGCCGGGGAGTTTCTTGACGAAGAGGTCGGTATGCCCAGCAAGTGTCACTTCACCGGTAAGAAGGTCAGCCGCGGCATGAAGCGCGCGTGGCGTGGTCAGGCCGTCAGCAAGGGCGGCTTCGGTCTGAAGCCGACCGGCATCACCCGCCGTACGTTCAAGCCGAATCTGCAGCCCGTGAACGCGATGATCGACGGCACGGCCGTCCGCGTCAAGGCTTCGACCAAGGCGATCCGCGGCGGGCTCGTCGTCAAGGCGCTGCGTCGCAAGTACGGGTACACCCGTGCTCAGAAGGCCGCGGCGGTCTGAGCGATTGATGAGTTGAATCTTTCGAGCACCCTGCGAATGCGGGGTGCTTGTGTTTTTCGGCGTGTCGCGGGGTGGGGGCGTGGTGAATCTTCCCGGGTGGGTGCGGTGGTTCCTACACTGACCTCCGCATGAAGTGCGACCTGTGTGACAACGAGGCCACGGTCCACGACCTGAGCATCTGCAACGGCGTGAAGATCGAGCGGCACCTGTGCGAGGGGTGTGCCGCGCAGCACGGGTTGACGCCGCAGGCGGGTTCGCCAATCTCGGAGATCTTGAAGGCAGTGGTGGGGGTGCCGATGGCGAGCGCGGGCGTCGCGGCGAGGGCGACGGCGTGTCCGCAGTGCGCGACGACATTCGCGGAGTTCAAGCAACACGGGCTGCTGGGATGTCCGACGTGTTACGAGGTCTTTGCGGCGCAGCTGGGGCCGCTGCTCGAGCGTGCGCATGACGGCGCGGTGCGGCATGTGGGGAAAATGCCCAAGCGCGGGACGGGGCGTGGCGGTGCGGTTCCGACGCCGCCGCAGGTGCAGCAGTTTGTCGCGGAACTCGAGCGCAGGTCGCAGCGGTTGGCGACGCTGAGGCGGGAGTTGGACGCGGCGGTGCAGTCGGAGCAGTACGAGCTCGCGGCGAAAATACGTGACGAGATCCGGCGACTCCAGGAAGCGAATCAGAGCCCGAAGCAGCCATGACCGGCCAACCCCCCGATCCCCGCAAGCCCAATCCCCCGCGTGACCCGCTCCCGCTGGAGTCGACGACGCCGTGGTTGTGCGGCGAGGGTGAAGCGGTCGACGTCGTGATGTCCTCGCGGGTGCGGCTTGCGCGGAATATCGCGGCGTTGCCGTTCATTCCCAAGTCGGGCAAACGCGAGCGGCTGCGGACGCTGGAGATCGCGAGGGAGCACATCTTCCGCGCGAATCTCTCGCCGAAGATGGTGTGGGTCGATCTGCACGAGGCCTCGCCGCACGACCGCACGCTGCTGGTTGAGCGGCACCTGATCTCGAAGCAGCACAGCAAGGGGCGAGCAATCGGTGGTGCGCCGTCGAGCGAGGACCCGCGAGCGGTGGCGTTTTCGGTCCCGGACGAGCGGCTGAGCGTGATGATCAACGAAGAAGATCACCTGCGGATCCAGGTGGTGCTGCCGGGGATCGCGCTGACGCCGGCGTGGCAACGGATCAACGAGGTCGACGACAAGATCGAGTCCGGGGTCGATTACGCGTATTCCCCGCGGTTCGGGTACCTCACGGCGTGCCCGACGAACGTGGGGACGGGTCTGCGGATGAGCGCGATGCTGCACCTGCCGGGGTTGCGGTTGACGGGGGAACTCGAGAAGGTGAAGCGGGCGGCGCAGGACATGTCGCTCGCGGTGCGAGGGTTCTATGGCGAGGGATCCGACGCCGTGGGGGATCTGTTCCAGATCTCGAACCAGACCACGCTCGGGCGTCCGGAAGAAGCAATTCTCCGCGATCTCGAGCACGAGATCATCCCGAAGGTCGTTGAATACGAGCGCATGTCGCGACGGGAGCTGCTCGCCAAGCGGAGGCTGGGCATCGAGGATCAGATTTTCCGCGCGTACGGCACGCTGCTGCACGCGCGGCTGCTCGCCACCGACGAGGCGATGCAGTTGCTGAGCCTGGTGCGGCTGGGTGTCGTGCTGGGAATCGCCAAGGGGCTCTCGCACCAGAAGGTGAACCAGCTCATGCTCGCGGTGCAGCCGGCGCACCTGCAGCGGATCATCGGGACGGAACTTGATCAGGAACAGCGCAGGGCGGCGCGTGCAGCGGTGCTTCGCGCGGAACTCGCGAAGGCGTGAGCCTTCGC
>JBEIUO010000269.1:0-4717 GCA_040374335.1 Phycisphaeraceae bacterium | reverse complement strand
GCCGCAGCTTGCTGTTGTTCTCGTTCACCTGGATCTCGTACGCGTTCTCCGCGGAGACCTTCTGAGCGAGCTCGCTCTTGACCTTCGCCAGTTCTTCTTCGAGCTTGGTGAGAAGGTCCTCGGCGTTGATCTTGATCAGCACCTCGCCCTTCTTGACCCGCACGCCCTCGGGGATCACCTCGAGAATCGTCGACTCACGCTCCATCGGGTTCCGGATCTCGATCTTGTTCCGGGCCTCGAGTTCCCCGTTGGCCGTGGTCGAGATCTCGAAGGCCTTGCTCGCGGCGACAAACCGGTCCGCCGTAACGGTGCCCCCGGAGCGCCGCTCCGGGCCGCGCGTGCTCATGACGCCAACCGTCACCAAACCTGCAACGGCCAAGAGTGCCACCGCCACTGTCTTGGCTTTGCCGGGCCGAGTTGACCGCCGGATATCGCTCGCCATGAACAAACCCCGAATCTGCCGACGAATGCCGGCGGTACAAGTTCTACTAATATAGACGCGCGACCTTTCCCAACCCGTCACCAACCCCGACCCGCGACCTCTACCCTTCATCCATGTCCCTACGAGCACTCTGCGACTCGGCCCGGTCCCGTGTTCTCTTCGTGACCGCCGCGCCGAAGGAGGCGGCCTCGGTCGCATCTGCGTTCGGAAAGCCGCCCCCTGACCCCTGGCACCGCATCGAGCTCGCCGGTTGGGCCGACCTCGTCGCAACGGGGGTCGGAAAGTCCAACGCCGCGGGGGCGACCGCCCGGCACCTCGACCCCGCCCGCCATCGGTACGTGCTGAACGTCGGGATCGCGGGGGTGTTGCCCGGAAGCAACCTTCGCCTGCTGGAAACCGTCGCTGGAGTTCGTTCCGTCTTTGCGGATGAAGGTATCCTGATCCCGGAGGGGTACTCGTCGATGTCGATGCGGGGTTTCCCGCCTCTATCCCCCTTAGAAGGGGATGGCGTGACGTCGGACAGCCAACTCCTCACGACCCTGGGCGTCCCCCCCGTTCAGGCGATCGCCACGGTTTCCACCTGCTCTGGCACTGACGCTCTAGCGCGCGAGATCGTCTCCCGGACCGGCGCGGAGGTTGAAGCGATGGAAGGTGCCGCGGTGGGGCTGGTGGCAAAGCGGTTGGGGGTGGGGTTTGGAGAAGTCCGGGTGATCAGCAACACGACCGGGGATCGTGGGGCGCAGCGGTGGGACCTTGCGGGGGCCTTGGCGGCGCTCGGGGCCTGGGTGGCTCGGACGGGGGAGTGAGTGCTGGTTATCGGAGTCTGGTGTCTGGCTGTTCGTGCTAGACGGCATAGGACGCGCCGTGCACCCACGACCTGAGCCCCCTCCGGTGAGGCGGTCAAACCTCGGAGGACAACCGCCGATGAACCGACGAGCGACCGCGCACCGCGCGCGGGCTCGGAGTTCACAGAATGGGCCTGTCAGCACTCAAACGATTCGGACCGTTCGCCAAGCTCGGGGAGAAGCTCACCGCATCGGTAGGTGGGCAGGTGCGACATGCGCCCCCGATTGCGATCGACTTCGGGGTATCGGGCTTGAAGCTGCTGCAGCTGGAACCGGGTGATCAGCCGAAGCTGGTGGCCGCGGCACACCTCGTGACTCCGGACGACTTGCTCAAGGACAACGTGAAGCGGCTGGACTATCAGCTGCAGAATCTCCCGAAGCTGGTGAAGCAGGGCGGGTTCAAGGGTCGGCGGGTGGTGTGCACGATCCCGGCGTGGATGACAGCGGCGAAGTGCCTGCAGGTGCCCAAGACGGAGGGCGCCTCGATGAAGGAGATGATCGAGGCGGCGTTGCCGGCGCAGCTGGGCGTGATGCCGGGTTCGATCGTGTATCGCTCGTTTGTGGCTGGGACAACGACCGGCGGCATGACGGAAGTGTTGATCCTTGCCGCGGCGAGGGACAGCGTCGACAAGATCGTGAAGGGCCTGCTGGACGCGAAGCTGGAGCCGGTTGGGATGCAGAGCGAGTACACGTCGCTGCTGCGTTCGTTCGATCACATCACGCGCCGGGACACGGACGCGAACGTGGTGACGATCATCCTGGACATCGGTCAGGGCGCGACGAAGCTGGTGATCGCGAAGGGGCGGGAACTGGCGTTTGCACGGCTGATCGAGATCGGCGGGCGGCACCTGGACGCGTTGGCGGCGAAGCAACTCTCGTGCAACGAAGTAGAAGCGAGACGTGCGCGGCACGGGATGTCGAACTTTGTGCCGGGTTCTGGCGCGAGCGAGATTTCGAATGTCGAACGAGTGGACCGGCGGTCGTCTGGTTCTGGCAAGGGCCTGACGGACAACCTGCTGCAGCAGCCGGCGGAAGCGATGGGGCCCGAATCGACGGACCTGTCGGAGCCGCTGGAGATCCTGACGGACGAGATTCTGATGTCGGTTCGGTACTTCACGTCGCAGCTCGGTGGGCGGAAGCCCGACCGCGTGCTGTTCGTGGGTGGCGAGGCGCTCTCGCGGGGCGTGTGCCAGAAGATCGCGAAGCAGTTGCGGACCGGCGCGCAGTCGGCGGACCCGGTGGCGTGGGTCGCGAAGACTGGGGCGGAACCGAGCGTGGGCGTGGACCTGAAGCAACCGCAGCCCGGGTGGGCGGCGGCGATGGGGCTGGCGTTGAGCCCGACTGATCTGTGAGCACAACCCCGTCGCGGCGCGACGGGTGGAGGCGGAGCGACATGAGCAACCCATTCCGGCACCCGGGCGCATCGACCGACGGCTTCTTGCCGGCGGACTACGTGAACCGCAAGATCGAGACGCGGGCGAACCTGTTCACGCTGACGCTGTTCATGCTGGTCCTGGCGGCCACGGTGGGCACGTTCATGGTGACGGTGAAGCACCGTTCGGAGATCCGCGCCCGCGCCGAGCAGATGGACGCGATGTACCGCGAGGAGGCGGCGAAGATCGACGAGTTGAAGCAACTCGAGTCGCAGCGGGCTCAGATGATGGAGAAGGCGGAGATCACGGCGGCGTTGATCGAGAAGGTGCCGCGGTGGGCGTTGCTCGCCGAGGTCACGATGCGGATGCCGTCGAACATGCGGCTGGACAGCTTCGCGCTCAAGAGCAAGCGGCTGGACAAGGTCGCGGACACGGCGGCGGCCGCGAAGGCGGAGCCGAAGGCGAAGGTGAAGACGCTGACGGACAAGGCGAAGGGGCGCTCGAAGAAGAAGGACGACGCAGCGGATCGTCCGAAGGTGCAGCCGCCGCGGTTCGAGTACGCGTTGACGCTCTCGGGCACCGCGAAAGAGAACAACGAGATCGCGGACTACATCACGCAGCTCAAGAAGGTCCCGATGCTCGACAAGGTCGAGTTGATCGTGATCCGTGAATCGAAGGAAGGCGGCTCGAAGAAGGACCAGCCGGAGGAGATCCTGCGGCGGTTCGAGATCTCGGCCGTCATCCGCACCAACGTGGACACCGAGGTGCTGGGCGCCTCGCTGCGGGAGGTCGTCGCGCGCCGCACGGCCGAGTCGACGGGTCGGGACGCGACGACGGCGAACGCCTCCGAAGGCCGGAAGGAAGGGGAGTAAACCATGAATCTCGGGCTGAGAGCTCTGCTCATCGTGATCATCCTGGCGACGCCGCTGGCGGCATGGTGGTTCGCCTTTGTACCAGAGAACAAGTACATCGAGGCCCTCTCGCAGGACCTCAAGCACAAGGAATCGCTCCTCGAGACGCTCCGCGAGGAAACCTCTCGGAACGCCGACCTCCAGAAGGCCAACGAGGAACTGCACCGGTCGGTGACGCTGATCGAGCAGCGGCTTCCGAGCAACAAGGAGGTCGACGCGATTGTCCGTCAGGTGAGCGACCTCGCGGTCTCCGCGGGGCTCGATGCCCCGGGCATCAAGAGTTCCAAGCCGGTGCAGTCCGCGCTCTACATGGAGCAACCCCTGGAGATGGAAGTCTCGGGGGACTTCGAGGGCTTCTTCCGCTTCATCGCCGAGGTCGAGAAGCTCCCGCGGATCACGCGGATCCATGACCTGAAGATCACGAGCCAGACGGGGAAGGACGTGGAAATCCTCGCCGAGTTCACCCTGAGCATCTACTTCCAGGATGACAAGGCCGTCGCCTCCGCGGAGAAGAAGCAATGACGAATCGCACGCCGGATCAGCAGAACGCCCTGGAGCGCCACGAGGCTCAGAACCTCGCGGCATCGGGCAACCCGACCGGGCAGGTGTCCGGTGGCGGCTTCGGGTCGGGGCCGGACCTTGAGTCGGCGGTCGCGCCGCCGAAGGTGCTGGTGCCGCAGCAGGTTTTCGTGTTCCTCATCGTGTTCGCGGTGAGCGCCGCGACGATCTTCACGATGCGGCAGTACGGGATGCGGGCGGGCATCGCGCAGGCCGAGGAGCTGAAGCTCGACCTCGCGCAGAACGACGCCGAGAAGGCTCGGACCTACGAGCGGATCATGGCCGATCTCCGGCGGGTGGAACACCCGCTCGAGGTCGCCCTCGACGACCTCAAGAACAGCCCGTTCATGCCCAAGGGCGCGGACACCCAGGTGATCGTGAACGATCAGGTGATCACCGGCCCCTCCGCCGAGCAGCGTGCGGAGCAGATCCGCCGCGAAGCCGAGGAGACCCGCCGCCAGGTGATCCAGTCGGCGCTGGTCGAGGTCAAGATCAACATGGTGATGGGCGACATGGCCCGCATCAACAAGGAGTACTACCGCGTGGGCGATCAGGTCGCCGAGTACTTCACGATCGTGAAGATCGACG
>JBEIUO010000551.1:0-2833 GCA_040374335.1 Phycisphaeraceae bacterium | reverse complement strand
GAACTCACCGCCCTCGCCGCGCCGCCGGACAACCACCGCGTCATCGTCTGCTGCCAGACCGAGGGAGAGTCGCAGCGGCTCGGTGAGTTGCTCTCCGAGACCGACAAAGCCGCGCGGGCCCGCATCACCACCCTGCACACCTACCTCGGCCGCGGATTCCTGTGGGAGGCCGACGACGGTGCGGTCGCCTTCGTGCCCTACCACGAACTGCTCAACCGCTTCACCGTCCGGCGTCGCGGCGGAAAGCTCCGCTCCGCACGCGCGATGGACACCTTCCTCGACTTCCAAGTCGGGGACTACGTCGTTCACGCCGACCACGGCATCGCCAAGTTCATCGGCCTCACCATGCTCGCGCCCCGCGACCTCCCGGGCCAAACCTCCGCCGTCAAGAAGCGGGCCGGCGCTGGCGGGAGCACCGAGCCCGAGGAGTTCCTCACGCTCGAGTTCGCGAGCAACTCCAAGCTGCACGCCCCCGCCGCGCAGATCGACCTCGTCCAGAAGTACGTCGGTGGCTTCAGCGGCAAGCCCCCGCTCTCCGTGCTCGGCGGTCAACGCTGGAAAAACCAGAAGGACCGCACCGCCGAAAGCGTCAAAGACCTCGCGGCAGAAATGCTCCGCGTCCGTGCTGCCCGCGAGCACATGCCCGGCGTCTCCTACCCCGCCGACACCGCGTGGCAGCAGGAGTTCGAGGCCGAGTTCCCCTACACCGAAACCGAGGACCAGCTCGCCGCGCTCGGTGAGATCAAGAAGGACATGACCGGCCCCCGCCCGATGGACCGCCTCATCTGCGGCGACGTCGGATTCGGCAAAACCGAACTCGCGATCCGCGCGGCATTCAAAGCCGTGGAGTTCGGCAAGCAGGTCGCCGTGCTCGTGCCCACCACCGTCCTCGCCGATCAGCACGAACGCACCTTCCGCTCGCGGTTCGCCGGCTATCCCTTCAAGGTCGAGAGCCTCTCCCGCTTCAAGAGCCCACGCGAAGCCAACGAGATCCTCGCCGCGGTGCGCAAGGGACAAGTGGACATCCTCATCGGCACGCACCGGCTGCTGAGCAACGACGTGAAGTTCGCGGACCTGGGCCTGGTGATCGTGGACGAGGAGCAGCGCTTCGGCGTGGAGCACAAGGAATCGCTGCTGCGGCTTCGGCTCACGGTGGACGTGCTGACGCTCTCGGCGACACCCATCCCGCGCACGCTGCACATGTCGATGCTCGGGCTGCGCGACATCTCCAGCCTCACGACCGCGCCGGTCGACCGCCGCGCGATCGTGACGGAAGTCATCCCCTACAACGAGCGGCGGCTCGCGCAGGCGATCTCCCGCGAGCTCGCACGCGACGGCCAGATCTTCTTCGTGCACAACCGCGTGCTCGACATCAAGTCCGTCGCGGACGACGTGCGCCGACTCGCGCCGGGCGCACGCATCGTCGTCGGCCACGGCCAGATGGAGTCCCACGAGCTCGAGGAAGTCATCCTCAAGTTCGTGCGCGGCGAGGCCGACATCCTCGTCTCCACCACCATCATCGAGTCCGGCATCGATATCCCCAGCGCGAACACGATGATCATCAAAGACGCCGACCGCTTCGGCCTCGCCGAACTCCACCAGCTCCGCGGCCGCGTGGGTCGCGGCAAGCACCGCGCGTACTGCTACATGATGCTGCCCCTAGACCGCACGGTGAAAGAGATCGCCCAGAAACGCCTCAAGGCCATCGAGCAGTACTCCATGCTCGGCGCCGGCTTCAAGATCGCCATGCGCGACCTCGAAATCCGCGGCGCGGGCAACATCCTCGGCGCCGAGCAGTCCGGCCACATCGCGGCCGTCGGATACGAGATGTACTGCCGGCTCCTCGAAGAGTCGGTACGCGAGCTCAAGAGCGAACCGAAGGTGCAAGCCTCCAGCGCCACCAGCATCGAGATCGGCCTCTCCGCCAGCATCCCCCGCGCGTACATCCCCAGCGAACAACGAAGACTCGAGGCATACCGCCGCCTCGCCGCGGCAGGAACTCTCGAACAACTCAAAACAGTCCGCGCGGACCTCACCGCGGCCTACGGCGACCCCCCGCGCGCGAGCTACCGCCTCTTCGACCTCTGCGAGCTACGCATCATGACCATGGGGCTGGGCGTCAAGACCATCACCGTCCGCGAGAAGGACGTGGTCTTCCTCACCGAAAACCCTGCCCCAGTAGTCGCCAAGCTCTCCAACGTACCCGCGGGCTCACAAACGGCCAAGGAAGCAACGGTGCGATCGCTCCCCCCCAAAGAACCCGGCCACCCGCACGAGGTCTACTTCAGACCGCCAGAAAACTACATGGACCCGGAGACACTTCTCAGGGTGCTCAGAAAAAGACTCGGCTAGTGCCAGCATTCTCCACACCGCGTTCTTCCCAGCGGTGTTTCAACCGCTGTCCGTGTTGGTCACACGATCCACGCCCACCGCGCGAACACGCGATCAGCCGCCGCCCCTCATCAGCCCCGTACCACGCCCTCTTCTCCTCCAGCCCGGCCAACGCCCGAAGCCACCGAGCAACCGAATCACACGCCACCGCCCGAACCCCCTCGCCCCTCGCCTCCCCTCCGAATTCGCTGCTTTGCTGATTTGAGCATTGCCGATTTCCCTACCATCGCCCATGGTCACAAGAACCCTCCTCCCCGTCCTGCTCCTCTCCGCCACCGCCCTCGCCCAGGACGCCAACTACGAGAAGTACACCCTGCCCAACGGCATGAAGGTGATCCTCCACGAGGACCACGCCCTCCCCGTCGCCTCCATCAACATCTGGTACGGCGTCGGCGCGCAGGACGAGCCGCCCGGTCGCTCCGGGTTCGCGCACCTCTTCGAG
>JBEIUO010000319.1:0-4192 GCA_040374335.1 Phycisphaeraceae bacterium | reverse complement strand
CGCCAGCGCGTCTCGATCGCGCCACCCGTCGGCGGCGATGCGTACGTGTCGATCCGTCCGCCCCACGCGTCCACCACTTCCAGCTTCAGCTCAAGAGCTTCGCCCGTCAGATCCCGCACCGACGCCAGCACCTCCGGCGGCAACTCCTCCGCACCCACGTTCAGCGGCGCGGTCGTCGACAGCTCCACCCGCGGCAACTGAATCACGGCCACATCGTCAAACCACGCGGCACCCGTCACATCCTGGTGCCGCACCGCCCGCGGCCCCGCGTCGGTCCCGTCCTCCGACTGCTGCAGCAGGCATAGCTCCAGTTGAATGTCCGCCGCCTGCGCATACTCGCCCGCGATCTCGAGTGTGATCTCCGTCCACTCCTCGCCGCGAACCACCGCGCTCACCCGCGTGCTCCCCGCGATCGGCTTGCCGCTCCGATCCAGATACCGCGCGATCAACCGCGCGCCCGCGTGCTTCAGCTTCTCCGTTCGCACCCGCGCCGACACCGCGTAGTCCGCCTGCGGGAAGATCGGGATGACCCCCGCCTCCAGCATCAGACTCGTGCTCCCCCCGTCCGTCGGCAGCTTCACCGCGCCCTCGCCGGAGAACGCGACCCCGCCCTCGTCGATGTACAGAATCCGCCCCTCGTTCCACGGCGGAAAGCCCGGCCGAGTCCGCCCCGCCGCCGCATCATCCTGCGCTCGGTACCAGTACCGCGGCACATCACCGGGGTTCGTTGCCCTTTCCTCGAAGTCGAAGAACTTCACCACCCGCCCCGCCGTCGCCGGCCGCGTTCCCTGCGACCACGCCGGCCCCGACGCGCAGCACAGCGCAACGCCCGCGGCAACCCGCGCGCACACCGCAACCAAACGCCCCGGGGAGGGAATCGGCATGCTCTTCATATCGGCCGCGCCACCGGCCCGGGGTGAGACCGACGCCCCCTCGTGCTGCTGGTGCGGGTTCTGTGCGGGTTATCGGGTACGCCCGGACTGGCGTGCCAGCCGCGCCGCCGTCAGCCGCAGGACGAGGAAGGTCGCCCCCACCTCCGCGGCGAACACCGCGAAGACCACCCCCGCGTACTGGATCATCGAGAAATCCCACACGTCGAAGAAATCGTACGAGCCCCCGCGCGACATCGGGCTGCCGTCGATGGCGCCACCGATCGCGAGCAGGCTCATCCCCACCGGATTGAAGGCCATGATCGCACCAAACAGTGCCTTCAGCCCCTCTTCGGTTCCCGAGATGCTCATCAGGATCCCGCACACCATCGGTAAGCCGCCGAACGCGCCGAGCGCGAGCAGGAAGTTCATGGTTGACGCCGCCGAACTCCGCTTCAGCGCGAGGCTGCAGTAGCTCCCCGTCGCGGTAAGCAGCAGCACCGGCCCGAGCAGGATCGGGATCATGAACACCAGCGCCGACACGCCGACCTCGCCCGTGAAGATTCCGCCGAGCACCACGTGCGCCACAAGGATCGACGGCAGGAAGATCTGTTTCCGCAGCGCACCCGCGAACTTGCCCGTGATGATCTCCCACGCGCTCAGCGGCGTCGTGAGCAGCGTTTCCCACGTGCGACCTTCACGCTCCGACGTGATCCCCGCGGTCGTGCTCGCCGCCGCGACGCAGAGGATCCCGAGCGCTCCCAGCACCGCGAGCGTGAAGTGAAGCCCCTCCTCGTCCACTCCCACCTGGATGTAAAGGTACAGCAGGAACGCGGCGATCACCAGCGCCGCCGTCACCATGTGCCACCGTTTGCGGAACGTGCGTTGCTCGAGCTCGCGCCACATCACCGGCTGATCACCCACCACGCGGCTCTCGCCCCGTGATTCGTGCACCACGGGCGCTGCGCCCGCAGCCGCTGCTTCCACATCCGCCGGCGTGCCTTGAGCCTCGCCCTTCTTCCGCTTCTTGCCCGCCGGCTTGATGCTCTCCGCCGCGCCCGCGGCATCCAGCGCGAGCCGCCGGCGGAGCACGATCGACGTCGCGAAGAAACCCAACACGATCCAGAAACACAGGTACGCCGCGTGGGCCAGCACGAGCGACTGTCCGAAGGCCGGGAAGCCGCCGCCCATTCCCATGAGTTCCATCATCGAGAGTTGGAACACCGCGGGTGTACACGTGAGCATGAATACGCTCTCGGGGCCTACTCCAAGCCCGAAGAACTTCGCGCTGTACTGCGAGAAGCTCATGCCGAACTCGCGCAGCGTGCTATCCACCAGAAGGGCGAGCAGGCCCGGGCCAATCTCGATCAGCGCGAGTACGCCCAGCCCCGTCAGCATCGCGCTCCCGCTCCGGCGGAAGTTCACGGACCAGAAGAGCGACAGCACACACGCCGCCGTGGCGTGCAGCAGCGTCAGCACGGTGATCCGCGCGATGACCTCCACCGTCACGCCGCCGAACGCACGCACCGCCAGCAGAAGTGGGGCGGTTGCCAGCCCCAGCACCAGGATCTCGATCAGGATGCTCAGCGTCTTGCCCAGCACGATCTGCCACGACATCAGCGGCGTCGTCATCAGCGCCGACAGCGTCCCCATCCGTCGTTCGTCCGAGATCGCCGCGCCTCCGCGGCTTACGCCCACGAGCGTGAGGCCGATCAGCGTGCACCAGCCGATCGTGAGGGTCATCGCCGGCGCCACCGTCTGGTACTGCTGCAACTGCGCCGCCGGCCCCTGGTTGTTGTACCCGGGCTCCATACTCGTCAGAATCACGAGTGCCGCGAACGCCAGCACCGCGAGCACGAAAGCGCCCCGCACGACGTACGTCGACACCCGTCGGCCCCCGACCGCGACCTCCTTGTGGAACACCGCGCCGGGAATGCCCGTCGCGATCGTCACAGGGTTGAGAGCTCGTATGGCACGCCGCCAGAGCGGCGATCTGCTCGCCTTCGCGATGGACGGCGCCGGGCCGGCCTGCGTCATTGCAGAGCCCCCGTCGTCAGCTTCAGGAACGCGTCCTCGAGCTTCACTTCCTCCGGCTGGAACAGGTCGATGTGCGCCCCGCACCCGATCAGCTTCTCGATCACGAAGTGATGCCCGTGGTTCCCGTCGCCGAGCTCGATGATCATCTCCCGGGGCGTCTCCGCGCTCACCACCACACGCTTCACCCGCTGGTCGTTCTCGAGCGGCGGTCGCGCGATCTCGATCGGCACCCCGTCCTCCGCCAGACGTACCCGGATCCGCTCCGAAACCCCGGAGATCTTCCTCGTCCGCTCAAACGCATCGACGATCGAACCGCTGTACAGCAGCTTGCCACGCTCGATGATCCCGATGCAGGTGCACATCTCCGCGAGCTCCGACAGGATGTGCGACGACACCATCAGCGTCTTGCCCATTCTGCCCAGCTCCAGCAGCAGACTCCGCATCTCGATGCGGGCCCTCGGGTCCAAACCGCTCGCGGGTTCGTCCAGGAACAGCACCTTCGGGTCGTGGACAAGCACCCGCGCCACGCCCAGCCGCTGCTGCATGCCCCGTGACAGCGAATCCACGAACGCGTGCCGCTTCTCGCGAAGGTCGGTGAGTTGGAGCACCTCGTCGACGATCTTCACCCGCTGCTTCCGCGGGATCTTGAACGCCGCGCCGAAGAAGTGAAGGTACTCCTCGACAGTCAGATCGTCGTACACGCCTAGGAAGTCCGGCATGTAGCCGATCACGCGTCGGATGTCGTCGCCCCGCGTAGCGATGTCGAGCCCCGCGACCGTCGCCTCGCCGGCGTCCGGCTTCAGCAGACACGAGAGGATCTTCATGGTCGTCGACTTGCCCGCCCCGTTGGGGCCGATGAACCCGAACACCTGGCCGCCGCCGATGCTCAGCGTCAACGTGTCCAGCGCGCACAGATCGCCGTAGCGCTTCGTCAGCCCTCGTGTCTCGATCATTCCGACTTCCCTTCGATCGGCGCCACGATCCGCGACACCCACACCCGCGAGACCGTCATGTCGGCCGTCGGCACCACGCCCGGCGCCGACCCCGTCTTCAGCTTCACACACACGACCCCATACGCTCCGCCCGCAACCAGCGCGTCGGCCGACTCTCCACGCTCCGTCACGCCGTCCAGCGAGAACGCAGCGGAGATGCTGTTCAGCGTCGACGTCCCAGGGATCGCCCCGCTCCAGTCCAGCCCGCCGTTTCCGCCGGGATTCACCGGCGATAGCGCGTCGATGAACGCGCCAGCACGGTCCGTCTTCGTCAGCGCTTCCGACACGTACCCT
>JBEIUO010000402.1:0-3662 GCA_040374335.1 Phycisphaeraceae bacterium | reverse complement strand
TGCTCATGCTCGCCGGTGCGGTCTACTTCATGACGCGCTCCGGCATCGGGAAGACCACCATCGAGCAAAACGATGTCGTGCTCTACTCCAGCGCCGATGCCGCGATCCTCGAGCCCATGGTGAAAGAGTTCGAAGGCCGCACCGGGATCATGGTCCAGCTCGTGGGCGATACCGAAGCGACCAAGACCACCGGCCTCGTGCAGCGCATCATCTCAGAAAAAGAGCGCCCCCGCGCCGACGTCTGGTGGTCCAGCGAGGCGCTCGGCACCGTCGCCCTCGCGAACGCCGACGCCCTCGAGCCCTTCGCCTCCTCCGCCGAGCGCGACCTCAAAGAAGGCTGGCCCTCCACCCTCCGCGCACAGGACCGCACCTGGTACGGCTTCGCCCAGCGTGCCCGCGTCATCGCGTACAACACCACGATCATCCCCGCCGCCAGCGCGCCCAAGACCCTCCGCGAGCTCACCGATCCCAAGTACGGCAACAAGATCGGCATGGCCCGCCCGCAGTTCGGAACAACCCGGTCCCACATCGCCGCGCTCATCGCGCTGCACGGCGTAGACCCCGTTCGCGAGTTCCTCACCAAGCTCAAGAACAACAACGTCCGCCTCTACGACGGCAACTCTTCCGTGGTCCAGGCCCTCTCGACCGGCGAGATCCACATCGGCCTCACCGACACCGACGACGTCTGGGCCGGCCAGGCCAACAAGTGGCCCGTCGCCATCAACTACGAAGCCGCCGACAAACCCAACGCGAAGGTCAACGGCCTCCGCAGCCTCGGCGCCATCGTCATCCCCAACACCGTTGCCCGCATCAAGGGCGGCCCCAACCCGACCAACGCGCAGCGCCTCATCGACTTCCTCCTCAGCGCCGACGCCGAACGCCTGCTCGCCCAGAGCGCATCAAAGAACGTCCCCGTCCGCGACACCCTCGCCGCCGAGTTCAAACAACTTACAATCCCCGACCCCGCCCCGGTCACCCCAGCCCAAGTCTCCGACGCCATGAAAGACGCCGACGCCCTCATCAAAGAACTCTTCCCCCTCAACTGACCGCTACTTCATATTCACGAACTGCAGCGGCACCTCGAGCTCCGTCTTCTGAAGCATCGTCATCACCGTCCGCAGATCGTCGATCTGCTTGCCGCTCAGCCGGATCTCCTCGCCCTGGATCGAGGCCTGCACCTTCAGCCCCGTGTCCTTGATCAGCTTCACGATCTTCTTCGCCATCTCCTGCTCGAGCCCCGCCCGCAACTTCGCCACGCACTTCACCCCGCCCGCCGCGCCCTGCTCGATGTCCCCGTACGAGATCGCCTTCGGCGAAATCCCCCGCTTCACCGCCGCCGTCGTCACGATCTCCATCAGCGCCAACATCTTGCCGGACTCGGTGAAGAGCTTCAGCGTCTTCTCCTTCGTGTCCACCTCGATCTCCACCCGCGCGTTCTTGAAGTCAAACCGCTGCGCGATCGCCTTCTTCGCGTTGTTGATCGCGTTGTCCAGCTCGGCAAAGTCCAGACGCGAAACGATGTCCAGTGAGGGAGTCGGGGGCATGCCAGAGGATATCCGTCCCACTCACACCCGAGCGACCACCCGCGCCGCAGGAAACCGCACCTTCGCCTGAGTCGCCAGCCAATCATCCGCCGCCCGATACCCCGCCGGCGCCAGCACCACACTCGTGTACCCCGAACCACCAAGCCCCAACGCCCGATCAAAGTCCGCCGGCCTGAACCCCTCCATCGGACACGTGTCGACCCCCACCATCGCCGCCGCGCCCACGAACACCCCCAGCGCGATGTACACCTGCGCCCGCGTCCACGCCTCCATCGACCCACCCGGCAACGCGCCAGGGTTCGCCAGCGTCCGCATCATCCCCGCCCGAAACTCCGCGAGTGACTCCAGCGACTGACTCCGCACCCGCGCCGTGTTCACCAGGTGCGCATCCACATCCGCCTCGGTGATCTCCGTCCGCCGACACATCACCACCAGGTGCGAGCAGTCCGCCACCTGCCGCTGCCCCCACGCCGACGGCACCAGCGACTCCCGAAGCGCGCGGTCCGTCACGACCACGAACCGCCACGGCTGCAACCCATACGACGACGGCGCGAGCACCATCGCGTTCTCGAGCTCACGCCAAGTGTCGTCAGGGATGATTCGGCCAGCATCGAACTTCTCAACGGCATACCGCCACGCGAGGCGTTCGGTGATCGATCGGGGTTCCATATCAGACTCCTCGCCGCAGTCGCAGGTTCGGTCGCGGTTTTCGGACATTCATGAAAGAAGGACTGTGGTCGGGACGATGGGCCGATAGCGTGAACCCTCGCCCTCGCCAACCTGTCCTGGGGACGCCTGTCGCACAAGCGGTGCTGCCGGCGTTGGTGTTGTTCGGCGTGTCGGTCATCGCGATCCTGGAAGTTCGGTCCGAGGCGCTGCGGGCGGTGCACGTGGAATGCCGCGACAACCTGACCCGCCTCGGCCTCCTTGCTTCGGGAGCGATCGACTGGCGGTTGCACGAAGCGATCCGCAAGGCGGAAGACGAGTCAACAGAAGGGTATGGACGTGCCGTCGCCCCCCTGCGGGGTATGTCGGCGGCATCGCCGTCGATCAAGTACCTGTACACCGCCCGCCGCGACGAGACCGGCGAACTGCGGTTCATCCTCGACCCCACGCCCAACGGCAACGAGAACGGGGACGGCGAGAACGACCACGTCGCACCCGGTACACCGTGGACCGAGCCGCCCGCGCAGGCGCTGGCCGCGCTCGCAAGCGGCGCGCCCGTGGTAAGCGAAGAGCCCTACACGGACAAACGGGGCACGTTCATGTCGGCCTTCGTGCCGCTGAAGGACGACCAGGGCCGGACGTACGGGCTGCTCGGCGTCGACATCACGGCGGACTCGTTCAAGTCGCGCGTGGATCGGATCGCCCTCGCGGCGTTGCTGGGGCTGGTGCCCTCAGCGCTGGTGAGCCTCGTCGTAGGCGTGGCAACATACCACGTGCGTTCGCGGCAGATCGCGTCGGCCGATGCGCTCGAGGAGAGCGAGTCCCGGTTCAGGCTGATGGCGGATGCCGCGCCGGTGATGATCTGGGTCTCTGACGAGTCGCACCGGTTCACGTACTTCAACCGCGGGTGGCTGGAGTTCCGGGGGAAGGGGCCGGAGGAGGAGTCCGCGGCGGGCTTCGGGCAGGGCGTGCATCCGGACGACTTCGAGCGGTACATGCAGACGTTCATGAACGCCTGCGAGAGCGGGAAGGCGTTCGAGATGGAGTATCGGCTCCGACGGCACGACGGGCAGTACCGGTGGGTGCTGGAGCGTGCGGTACCGCGAACGGACGAGCACGGGCGGCGGCTTGGACTCATCGGCGGGTGCGTGGACATGCACGAGGACCGGCTGGTGCGTGAGCAGTTGGCGTCGGCGCGGCTGCGCGCGGAGTCGGCGGACCGAGCCAAGTCGGAGTTCCTGGCGAACATGAGCCACGAGATCCGGTCGCCGCTCACGGCGATTCTCGGGTACGCCGAAGTCCTGGACGACAGCGAGATCGCGGGTGATGCGAAGCGTCGTCGCGACGTTCCTTTCCCGAAGAGGCCCCCAAGACGGACACGGGACGGCGTGTGGAGAGTGGCGGCCAACACGTCGGGCGTGTAGCTTCCCGCCGCGGCCGGTCCATGCCGAC
>JBEIUO010000782.1:0-1750 GCA_040374335.1 Phycisphaeraceae bacterium | reverse complement strand
GTGCGTTCGATTCGGGCGGTACGGGAGTGGTCGTCTGTGGCGGAATCGCTGACGAGGGACGCGAGGGCTTTGACGCTGCTTGCTCGCTACCGAAGGGACGCGGGTACTCTGGCGTCATTCTGCCCCTCTTTCATCCAGTCTTCGAGGGCCTCTTCGTCATCGGGCAGGAGCAACGCGTCGGCCTCACCGTCGCGGGCGGTTCCGAGGTTTGCGGACTCGCGCATGACCCTGGCCATCGTGGCATCGATGCGGGACTCGCGATCCGAGACAGGGTCCGATACACCAAGAAGCGAGAGAAGCTCGACGGCACGCTGCACCCGTGGGTCCGCGGATGCCGGTCTCCCGGATCTGATCGCGGCCAAGGCCGCCTCGACCGCGTGCTCGTCCGGCTTGGAGAGATCCGAAGGTTGTGAAGGACGTTCGTCGGTCATGGTTTCTCGTGATCGGACTGGACCTGGTTCCACTGCTTACCGAACGCGGCCACCGCGGCGTGCAATCTCGACTTGACCGTCCCCAGCGGGATCTCCAGTTCGTCGGCGATCTGGGCGTAGCTCAGCCGCTGGAAGTACGCGAGCAAAAGAATCTCCCTCAGCGAGTACTGCAGCCCGGCCAGGGCCCGCTGCACGAGCTCGCTCTGTTCCCGCTCGTCCATCCTCGCGTCGGGTGAGGGGACCCTCACCTCGAGAAGATCAACGAACGAGCCAGCCGACCCCTCGCCCCCTCCCCGGTCGGATTCGATCGGAGCGGACAGGTCGAGGGTGCGGCGGCGCCCCTTTCTACGGAGGTAGTCCCGTGCTTTGTTCGCCGCGATCGTAAAAAGCCATGGTCGGAATCTGCGGGTGGGATCGAATGTGTGGGCGGCCTGGTGAACCTGGAGGAAGGTGTCCTGGAAGACATCCTCGGCCCCGGCGGCGTCGCCCATGAGGCGCATGAGGAAGCGGATGAGGTCGTCGTGGTGGCGTTCGACGAGGGACCGGAACGCGCCAAGATCGCCCTTTCGGTAGGTCTCAAAGAGCGTTTCGTCGGTAGGGTTATGCAAGGATTCACTCACGCCGGGCTGATCGGCCGAACGGCCGCCCCCATGGGTACGTCCCGAACCGC
This sequence comes from Phycisphaeraceae bacterium, assembly GCA_040374335.1. Taxonomy (GTDB): domain Bacteria; phylum Planctomycetota; class Phycisphaerae; order Phycisphaerales; family UBA1924; genus JBEIUO01. Next base: position 649 of record JBEIUO010000782.1, on the reverse strand, counting down.
CGTGTGGATCGTGCCGAGTTCCCTGACGAACGAAACTCCGCGGCCCGGCGGGAAACGGGAGAGTCCGTCGGCGCGGAGGGCGGGGGCGTGGTCGGAGAGGTAGAGGTCGAAGGCGGAGCGGGAGGCGAAGGAGTACTGGGATCGCACCCGGTGCATTCCCTTGTCGTCATCGAGGAGGATGACCGCGGCATCGGAGGCCCCGCCTTGGATGACCTGTTGAATATGCCCCCCAGCAAGCCACGCCACGTACTCGTCGCGTGTCGCGGCGTCCGGCAGCGTGGCGGTGACGGCGTACGAGACTCTCATGGGGCGGTAGGGTATCGGAATCTGCGGGGGCGTGTGGAATACCGGACGCGACCCTGCCGGGAGGGGTGCTGGGGTGCAATACTGAGCCGGGAGGGGCGTTAGGCGGTCTGAGCAAGGAGTGCCGGAGTTGAGCGACCGAGCGGATCTTTGGCAGGAACCCGAGGATCTCACCCCGGTGCTTCGCGCCGCGGGCAACGGTGATCCCTCCGCGTGGAGGGTGCTCGTGGATCGGTACGGGCGGCGGTTGTTTGCGTTGGCGAAGAGCCGTTGCCGGGATGATGACGTGGCGGAGGACATCACCCAGTCGGTGTTCGCGACGGTGGCGGCGAAGATTGGATCGGGG
>JBEIUO010000767.1:0-1827 GCA_040374335.1 Phycisphaeraceae bacterium | reverse complement strand
CGGGATGCGTCAATCGACCGGCATCGACATTGGCGAATCACAGATCGTGAAAGTTGGCACGATCCATGGCGCACTCGAGCTGCTGTCCCCAGTTCAGCGGGAACTCGGCGCGGGTGGGGGGCGGAAGGCGGCCCGCTCCGAAGGCGTGTCCGCAGCCCCAACCGCACAGGGTTCTGGCCGAGTCGGACCTTCGCCCGGCTGAAATGGCCGACAGACTTTTTCCACGTGGATTCGGCAAAATGGGCAGAGGCGATGACTTGTCTTAAGTGCATTTGGGACATGGACTTGCAAGGCATGAATACCTCGCGGTAACTCCCGCGCCGGCCCCCACGTTTGACCCGACTAGACGAACCGGAGGCAAGCGAGTAAGTTTCCGGTTCATCTACTCAGCCAGAGTCGGCCGATAGATGAAAAGACCGTCCGGCTTTGTCCTCACTCGTGGGCAAGGCAAGAGCGGACGGGTGGATGACCGCAGGATCGGAATGATTCCGATCCCCAAACCAGTACGGAGAGTTTCTACATGAGTCTCACCAAGACCGTCGGCTTCTTCGCCGGTACGACCCTCGCCATCGGTGGCGTGGCTTTCGGCGCCGACCAGACCAACTACGCCTCTGAGATCGCTTCGCTCAAGGCCGAGATCGCCTCGCTCAAGAGCGCACAGGGCGATTCGTGGCTCACCGAGCAGCGCGCCTCTGAGATCCGCGGCATCGTGACCGACGTCCTCGCTGACGCCGACACCCGCTCCAGCCTCCAGGGCAGCGGCTCGGGCGCCGGCTACGACGGCGGCTTCTTCCTGTCGTCGGCTGACGGCAACTACTCGATGAAGATCAACGTGCTCCAGCAGATCCGCTGGACCTACAACTCGCGCGATGGCCAGGGCGCCAACAACGAGAACTGGGGCTTCAGCAATCAGCGCAGCCGCCTGACCTTCTCGGGCACCATGGTCGACTCCTCGTGGGGTTACAAGGTTCAGTACTACTTCGCAGACGCGAATGATTCGACCGAGAACCGCCTGTCCGACGCGTTCGTGACCAAGGACTTCGGCAACGGCTTCTCGATGACCGTCGGCCAGTTCAAGGTTCCGTTCTCGGCCGAGTCGGCCCTCGATGACGGCAACCTCCAGTTCAACGAGTACTCGACCATCAGCAACCAGTTCGCTGACGGCCGCGGCCAGGGCCTCATGCTCGGCTACTCCGCCGACATGTTCCGCGCCCACGTCGCCTACGTGAACAGCATCGGTGAGATCAACAACGAGTTCGGCTCTTCGAGCCCGAGCGACGAGTGGGCCTTCGCTGGTCGCGGTGAGTTCAAGATCGCCGGCAACTGGGATCAGTTCTCCTCGGCTTCGTCGTTCAAGGGCTCCGAGTTCGGCGCGGTCATCGGCGTCGGCCTCGACGCTGCCGACTCGAACACGTTCGGCCAGGACAACACCTGGGGCATGACGATCGACGGCACCGTCGCCTTTGGCGGCGCGAATGTCAGCGGCGCGTTCTTCTGGAGCGACAACGGCAACACCGGTGGCCTCGGCGAGAACCCGTGGGGCTTCACGATCGGCGGCGGCGTGTTCGTCAGCGATGAGATCGAAATCGTCGCTCGCTACGAGTACGGCAAGACCGACACCACTCCGGAGGACAAGTTCTCGGCGTTCACGCTCGGTGCCAACTGGTACCTCGCGAAGAACACCGCGAAGCTCGGCTTCAACTTCGGCTACTCGACCGAGAGCATCAACGCTTGGTCGGGCGCTGCTGCAGCCAACAACTGGCTCAGCGATGCTGCCAACAAGGACGGTCAGTGGGTCGCTCAGGCCCAGATGTCCTTCAGCTTCTG
>JBEIUO010000717.1:0-2125 GCA_040374335.1 Phycisphaeraceae bacterium | reverse complement strand
CACCTTCCCGTCGTGGATACGCACCGAGCCGCCCGCGATCTCCTGCCCGTTCAGCACAATGTCGTACCCGGCCGACACGATCGACTCGATCGTCACCTCGTCATCCACCGACGCATTCACGAACGCCTCCGCCTGGTCGTCACGCGGCGCGGTGAACGGATGGTGCATCGCAATCCACCGCCCCGACTCCTTGTCCTTCTCGAACATCGGGAAGTCGACCACCACGAGGAAGTTCCACGGCCCGCCCTCGGCGCCAGGCTTGGGAACCACGCCCATGTCCCGCGCCACCTTCTGACGCAGCTCGCCCAGCGACTTCGTGCACACGTTGTACGTGTCCGCCACGAACAGCACCGTGTCGCCCGGCTGCAGCCCCAGCGCCGCCGTCAGCTCCGCGCGAACCGGCTCCAGGTGCTTCGCGATACCGGTCTCGAACACACCCGCCGCGTTCACCTTCACCACGGCAACGCCGCCCGCGCCAAACCCGCGGACAAACTCGTTGTACCCGTCCGTCAACTTGCGGCTCAGCTTCTCCGCACCCCCCGGCACCCGGATCGCCTTCACCACGCCACGCTGGCTGTTAAACCGCGGCCGATCCGCGCCCTTCGCCAGCGTGTCCTTGAAGAACCCGAGCTCCGTCTTCGCGGCAACATCCGAAACGTCCGTGATCTCCAGCCCGTACCGCGTATCCGGCCGGTCAATCCCGAACCGCTCCATCGCCTCCCGATACGTCATCTTCTGGATCGGCGGAACCTCAACGTTCCTCACCTCTTTCCACAGACGACGAACGAACCCCTCCATCATCTCGATCACCTGATCGCGACGGACAAAGCTCATCTCCAAGTCGATCTGCGTGAACTCCGCCTGCCGGTCCGCACGCGGATCCTCGTCGCGGAAACACCGGCAAATCTGCATGTACCGGTCGCACCCCGACACCATCAGGATCTGCTTGAAAAGCTGCGGGCTCTGCGGCAACGCATACCACGAACCCGGCACGTGCCGGTTCGGAACCAGAAACTCACGCGCGCCCTCCGGCGTGCTCTTGTACAGAATCGGAGTCTCAACCTCCAGGAACCCGTTCTCGTCGAAGTACCGACGAGTCACCTGGTACACCTTGTGGCGAACCCCCAGAATCTGCTGCATCCGGGGACGACGCAGATCCATGTACCGATACGTCATCCGGAACTCTTCCGCCGGCAGCTTCCCCATGTCATCGGGGAGGAACGGCGGGTTCTCCGTCTTGTTCAGCACCTCGATCTTCGAGACCGCAATCTCCACCTTGCCCGACGCCAGCTTCGGGTTCTCCCCGCCGACGCGCGCACGGACCTTCCCCTCCACCGCCACGACGTACTCGTTGCGCAGGGTGTCCGCGTTCCCCATCATCTCCTGGCCCGCCCCATCATCCGGATCGAACACGAGCTGCGTGATCCCGTACCGGTCACGCAAGTCGATGAAGATCAAGTTCCCGTGGTCGCGGTACGAGTTCACCCAGCCGTTCAGTCGCACGGTCTGGCCGATGTGGGAGTCGCGGAGTTCGCCGCAAGTATGTGTACGCAGCAGCATGCAAAAATCCTTGTTCGCAGAGAGTTCGGGCCCGGAGTATAGGAATGCGAAAACCCGAAAACGACCCCCGCTCCACCCCCAGCCCCTCACGCGTCCTCGTTCATCTCCACCGCCCGCTTCACCCACGCCGAGAACAGCCCCGCCCGGATCTCCTTCGCACTCCGCACCTTCACGTGCCGCATGTTCTCACCTGTCCCTTCGAGCAGCCCGTCCGGATCAGATAGGTAGATGCCCTGCTCGTAAAACCCCAGCTTCGCGTACCCCCGCGCCGCCTGGATGTAGCACAGCAGCCCCTTCTGCTCGTACACCGGCATCCCCCACTTGATCGACTCCTTCGCCCGCGGCGCCGCCTCTCGCACCAGCCGCCGCAGCCGATCCGTCACCTCACGCAGCTCAGGATCCACCTCCGCAAAGTACGACTCCGCGGACGCCCCAAGGTCCGCCCGCGCCTCCATCTTCACCGCTTTCTTCGTCACCTTCTTCTTCGCCGCCATCGCGCCAGGCCCTCCGCCAATCCCCCTCCCGCCTCCAACCCCAGTACCTCTCCCAGTATACCAAACCCCTT
>JBEIUO010000785.1:0-1731 GCA_040374335.1 Phycisphaeraceae bacterium | reverse complement strand
GGGCGACATCAACGCCGACGAAGAAGCTGGCACCGGGGATCGCGATGCTCGGGACCGCGAGTGATTGGAAGGTGTTGTTGGCGACGTTCAGCGCGTCGATGGTGCTGCTGCCGGAGTAAAGCAGGACCGAGTTCGGACCGGAGGGGTTGGTACCGGAGCCCACATTGGCCCAGACGTGGTAGTTGAAGGGAAGGCCGATGAGTGCCGGACCGGCGTTGGGGAAGGCGGGGGGAGCCCCAGGCCACCTCGACGGAGGTGATCACGTTGTTGCCGCCCGAAACAGCGAAGAAGTTGATGCCCGCGATCGTTCCGCCGTTGGTCAAGCCGACTGAGTTCTCCGCGGTGCCGTCGTCGAGCGAGTACGTGGAACGTTCGCTGAAGCCCGCACCACCCGTGCTGCTGGGACCTGCGGTGACAAGCTGGGCCGAAGCGACCGAGGCGATACCGGCCAGTGCGATGATGCCGAAAGCGATCTTCATTTCTCTCTCCGTGGTGAACCGAACGACGCAGCCACGAACGCTCACACGTGTGAAGGGCAACGTCGGTCTCTCACCAAGAAACTACCGCACGCGGGACGCGATGCCACGAGTTGTCGTCGTTCAACACGCATCCCCGCGAGTTGCAGACCACCTTTGACGGATGGTTCGGTGATTCACGCGACACGAAGGCCCGGGGCGGGCGATTCCGGGACGTTGCCACCATGTCCCGGCGGTCGAGTTCGGTACTCGCGGCGTGCGAACACGGCTCGCTACGCCCGCTTCGGAGTTCACGGATCAGCCCTTTCCCCGGCCCCGCATTCCGGGCACCAGGCGGTTCTCCGACCTTCACGAGGGTAACCGCGGGTGGGGGAGAGTTGGTTGGAGGACGCACGTATCGCGCGGGACCGCCGCGCGCAACGGCGCGCGAGGACGGCCCCTGGCCCACGGGCGGGTCTCCCGGTAGACGAGCGACTGTAACAGGAGGGTAAGTCGCGGGGGAGCGTGACTGGAAGGGTGGCGGTGCGCGTCGTTATGGTGGTGTGATCCGGGAACGGGCACAACGAGGAGAACCGTGATGCTTGCATGGACGATGGCGGTGTGTGCGGGGATGCTGGTGGGTGGCGGCGAAGTCGAGCCGCCGACGGTGCGGGCATGGCCGGTACACATCGTGGATGGAGGGTCGCACCCGGCTGGGCAGCCGCCGATGGTGGTGGTTGGTTCGCTCTTCACGGGGAGCCACTGCTACCGGGAGGACGATGCGGGGCGGGTGCATCTGACGCTGGCGGATGAGATCGTGATGCCGGCGCGGCTCGTGTCGAACAAGTACAGCGCGGTGATGGATGAGTACCTGTTGGGCAACGTGAAGCCGCGGCGGGGGTGCAATGAGGAAGAGACGTGCGTGTTCTTCAGGAGTCCACCGCTGAACGCGTACGACGAGTTCACGGTGGATGACGTGGAGCAGCGGGGCAACACGTTTACCGTGCGTGTGTCGCACTGGACGACGGACCAGAAGGTGGAATGGGGCCCGGGGCCGCACCACGAGGGACAGATGTTGCGGTTGGGGTGGCTGGAGGCGGGGGAGTATGTTGTGAAGGTGGAGTGCCGCGATATGCGGGCGGAGATGCGGGGGTCACGACCGGGGCTGTACGAGGAGATGGGCGTGGGGCGTGGAGAGGTTGGGTTTGCGGTTGTGAAGAGCGATGCGTGGCAGCTCCACAACTGGGACGAGGGTGTGACACCGGCGCAGATTCGG
>JBEIUO010000343.1:0-4009 GCA_040374335.1 Phycisphaeraceae bacterium | reverse complement strand
CGCGGCGAAGTTGCCGACGATCGGGCACACGTCGCTGCTGATGCTGGTGCTGAGCGCGTGCGGCGCGGCGGCGCTGGCGGCGTGGGTGTGGCCGCTGCGGGCGCGGGACAAACTGGTGATGCTCGCCGCGATCGCGGGGTTCTGGGTTGCGCTGGGCGCGAGCGTGGAGCTGTGGCAGCGGTACACGGAGCCGTTTCTGCTGATGATGCTTGCGTTGATGAGTGCGCTCACGCTCGAGCGCGAGCACGAGGAAGAGGCGAAGTACCCGAGCGGGTGGACGCGGTGGTGGGCGCTGAGCGGGCCGGTGGTGTTGGCGGGCGTGTTTGCCGCGGCGGGGTTGTGGTCGTTGCGGGGTGCGCCGCTGCTGACGGATCCGCCGCCGCCGGCGAAGGCGCCGGGGGACACGAGCACGATCCCCGCGCCGGTGGACGTGGTGCCACCGGAGCCGAAGCACGGGCGGACGTTGTGGTAGCGGGTCAGGGCTGCTGCTGATCGGGCATGCGGACGCGGACGTTCTTACGGCCGTCGAGTACACCGTTGGGCTGCTGCGCGCGGCCGAAGAGGCGGGCCAGCGCGCGGAGGCCGGTGGAGGCGATCGCCCAGAGGATGAAGATGCCGACGAGGACGAGCATGGGGATGGCGATGAGCACCATCAGGATGACGAGCACGAATCCGGTGATGACAGAGCCAATGAAGGAACGGCCGCGGAAAGCGGATCGGACGCCGGAACCGGCGCGAGTGGAGGCGGAGACCCAGGCATCGCGGAGCATGGGGGATGGTAGGGAAGAGAGGCAATGGGGAACGGGCAGTAGGCAATGGGAAGAGGCTGTACGCCTTAGGCCATGGGAAGAGGCCATAGGGCATAGGCCGTAGGCCATAGGGAAGAGTGGGGAGGGATGGGGGGTTGGGAAGTTGATTGGGGTGTGGATGTACGGAGGTACGCGCGGTGAAGGATGTGCGGGTGGAGGTGGAGAAGCAGACGTTGCCGAAGCGGGGGAGTTGGCAGGGAGAAGTGAAGGCCACGATCATGCGTATTCTTTCATTATGCCGGTGTTTCTCAACAACTGTGACGCGCGTCCCCATGCCGAGTACTACCCGCTGGACGGTGACGCCGTGGCCTTCTTTGACCTGGACACCCGCGGCTCGCAGGGAAAGGCGCTGGTGAGGCTTCTTCGGGGCACGGAGTGCATCGTGGCGAGTCCTGAAGGAACGCGCGATATCCGGTTCGACTGGTTTGTGTTCTCCCACGAAGCGCTCCGACCCGCTCCTGAGGGCACGGATGTGCGTGTGTTCTTCGGCAGACGAACCCGGTCTGACGTGATGCCGAAGGTTGATGCCACACAAAGGGCACCCTACTCGACGTTCTTCACTTCAGAGGGGAACTTTCGCCACGGCTCTGTGATCGCAAACACGCCTTAGGGGAGTGCGCGTCTCGGTGGTGAGAGGGGGTGTCTTGCGCGCTAGGCCGATTCACCGGAGCGCCTTCCTGAGGCGGTTGACGACCCGATTGCCCGTGATTGTTCTGCTGCGGATCCACTCATGATCAAGCTCTACCGTCGATCGCAAGGCACGTATGAGTACTGGGAAGCCTGGGAACACCGGCGCGTGCTCACGGTTCACTGGGGGGAAGTTGGAACGCGTGGAGAGGTGCGTGAGGCGACTCTGAAGCCTTCGCAGAAACCCAAGTCCACGATCGTGGAGCTTGCGAATGCCATGCGGGCCACCGGCTTCGCCGAGATCGACATCGATCAGCACGACGTGCTGATCGTGCAGTACAAGATCGGCGAGGTGCCCACCGAGGCGGATGTGGAGCGTCGTCACGCGATCGAGGCGCTCCTCAACGAGGAGATCGGGTGGCTCGGAGCCGGAATGGTCGACGGTGGGGACATCGGACAGGGCGAGATGAACATCTTCGCGTTCGTTGTGGACGGTCCGCGGATAGCGGGGGCGTGGTTGGCATTCTGCAAGAACACGGGCACCTCGACGGCGCTGTGATCGCGGTCCGTCGCGCGGACGAAGAGGATGAAGCAGTCGTCTGGCCCAAGGGGTTCACGGGCGAGTTCCGAGTCTTGTGAGGCGTGAGGAACGCCATCGGGCGGCGGCCTTGGGCCATAGGGTGTTTGACTCAGCACATAGGTGACAGTTCGTACTCACCACATGGGTAACACTTTTGTCTTGCGGGTCGCTGGGGGCGTGCGCGGTGTATCCCGGCGCGGCTTTGTGGCGCCTGGGGTATCACCGCACGGCGGAGGCGTGCGAGAACGCTTTGGCTGGAACGCCAAAGCTGCGGCTGCTGTGCATAGGAGTTAGCCGAGCTTTTCGGCGAGGAACTCGCTGACTTTGTCCGCGGCGATTCGGCTTTGGGCGCCGGTGTCGCGGTCGCGGACTGTGACCGTTTGGTTGGTCATGGTTTCGCCGTCGACGGTGAAGCAGAAGGGGCAGCCGGCTTCGTCCATGCGGGCGTAGCGCTTGCCGATCGACTGCTTTGCGTCGGTTTCGATGAGGCCCAGGCGGCCGAACTTGGCGAAGACTTCGTCGTAGATCTTCTCCGCCACTTCGGGCATGCCGTCCTTGTTCACGAGCGGGAAGACCGCGGCCTTGATCGGGGCCACGCGCGGGTGGAACTTCATGAGCTCGGGGCTCGGGCGGGATTCGTCCTTCGTGTAGGCCTCGCAGATGATCGCGAGTGCGCCGCGGTCGAGGCCCGCGGCGGGTTCGATGCAGTGCGGGACGTAGCGCTCGCCGCGCTTGGAGCCGTTGGGGAGGAGCTCGCCCCGGTCCTGGTCGAAGAAGTCGAGCTTGGCGCCGGAGTGCTTGGCGTGCTGGGTGAGGTCGTAGTCGCCGCGGTGGGCGATGCCTTCGAGCTCGCCGAATCCTGGGGCGGTGAAGGGGAAGCGGTATTCGACGTCGCTGGTGCCCTGGGAGTAGAAGGAGAGTTCGTCCTTGTCGTGCTCGCGGAGGATGAGGTTTTCACCGGCGAGGCCGATGGACTTCCACCATTCCATGCGGAAGTCGCGCCAGAACTTGTACCACTCGACGGACTCGCTGGGGTGGCAGAAGAACTCGAGCTCGGCCTGCTCGAACTCGCGGGAGCGGAAGGTGAAGTTGCGGGGGGTGACTTCGTTGCGGAAGCTGCGGCCGGTGTTGCCGATGCCGAAGGGAACCTTGACGCGGGTGGAGTCGACGACGTTTTTGAACTGGAGGAAGACGCCCTGAGCGGTTTCGGGGCGGAGGTAGACCTTGTCGTCGGCGGTCGCGGTGGCGCCGGTGTAGCTGAAGAACATCAAGTTGAACTGGCGCGGCTCGGTCAGCACGCCCTTCTTGCCCGTGAACGGTGACGGCACCTGCTCGTACATCGACTTCAGCGAATCGAACGGGATCGGGAGGACGATCGCACCAACCTGCTTGCCCTTGAACTCCAGCGCCAACAACGGCGCCGCGCTCTCGGTTGCCGCGGGGAACTGAGTCAGGTTCTTGATCCCGAGTTGCTTCTGCAGCTTCGTGTCGCCCATGAGGATCGCGGCGGCCTCGTGCGCGCCGTTCGCAACCACCGTGAACTCCGGCGGGGTCGTGCCCAAGAACTCCATCGACGCCGGCGCTTCGCCCGCCGCTCCGCTCGTCAGATATCCGCCCTGGAGGTGATCCGCGCGGAAGCGCTGCTTTGTTTCCTTGTCGTCGACCATCGGATCGTTGAACCCGCTCACGTGCCCGCTGGCCTCCCAGACCTTGGGGTGCTGGATGATGCAGGTCTCGACGGGGACGCAGCGGACGCGTTCGCCGTCGGGGCCTTTGCGACCCCAGCAGGGGTTCATGATCATGTCCTGCCACCAGGCGTCGCGGAGGTTCTTCTTGAGCTGCGCGCCCAGCGGGCCGTAATCCCAGAAGCCGTTGATGCCGCCGTAGATATCGCTGGCCTGAAACACAAACCCGCGGCGCTTGCACAGCGCCATGATCGCATCCATGGACTTCACGGTCGACATCAGAAGACTCCTCAAAAGAGCGGGATGGT
>JBEIUO010000338.1:0-4043 GCA_040374335.1 Phycisphaeraceae bacterium | reverse complement strand
GTTCCCTTGCCGACGATCACGAGTTCGCGACCCGCGATGCGGGCGGCTTCGATCGCCAGGTCGAACCGCTTGTACGGCTCGAGCGCGCCGGCCGCGAGCCAGAACTCCTCGCGTGGAATGGGTGCCGGGGTGAAGAACTCCGTGCGAACCGGCGGATGGATGACGAGGGCGTCGCGCCCGTAGCACTCGCGTGCAAGGGAAGCAGTGTGCGCGGAGTTCGCGACAAAAGTCGTCACACTCCGCGACGCTTCACGGTCAAGGTCCTTCAGCGTGGGGCCAAAGAGCCCCAGTCCAAAGGCCTGCAGCCCGGAGGCCCCGGCGTAGGCGTCGGTCTGGTTCCATATGTACCGCGCCGGGGTGTGCAGGTAGCAGAGGTGCGGCACTCCGGCGGGTGGCCACAGCCCCAGCATCGCGGCCGAACTGGTCGAGACGACGAGGTCGATCCCGCGTTCCCGGTGCTCGCGTTCCAGCCGCTGCGAGAGTTCCGCGACCGCCGCGTGAAACGCCGGGAGCAACCACCGCCGCAGTCGTTCCGAGCCGGGGATCCACTGCAGGAGCGAGATTTCCCGGGGAATGGAGTCGATGGGAGCGCCGAGCCGAACACCGGAATCAAACATCGTGAAGAGGGGGCCCAGCACCCCATGGGGCCGCAGGGCCTCAGCGATGGCGTTCAAGACCGCCTCGCCGCCGCGCCGGGCCACGAGCCAGTCGTGGGCGATCATGATGTTCGGGGGGGAGTCCATGGGCACTTTGGTCGACATATCCTCCGGTTCTGCTCCGTCCCCGACCCCGAAAGGCCTCAGTGACAGCCAGTTCGTTCACATCTGCTGGGACGGTAGCCCCTTCCGCCGCGAACAGGTTCGGCCTTGATTACCGCGCGGAGGCGGCGGCCATGCCGGTTCTCTGCCCCATCGTGGACATGCACACCCACGTCAACGGCGCGGGCGCGGCGGCGATCTGGCGGCAGGTCGCCGAGGTCTTCGGTGTGACGCACGTCGTGACGCAGGTGCGCCTGAAGGACTGTGCGACGGTTCGCGAGGTTCTTGGCAACATGGTCGAGTTCATCGCCTTCCCCGACTTCCGCGCCCCCGACCGGGCCCACGCGATGATGGAGGGGTACCTGCAAGACGTCGAGGGCTTCCGCACACGCTTTGGCGCCAAGGCCGTGAAGCTCTGGAACGCCCCTCGCCTCCGGGAGCTTTTCCCATACCAGTCGGGGCGAGAGCTCGTGGAGTTTGACGGCGAATGGCGGGTGAGAACCTGCCAACTGGCCGAGCGACTCGGGATGATGATGATCGTCCACATCGCCGACCCCGATACCTGGTTCAGCACGCGATACGCCGACCCCTCGCGATTTGGTCGGAAAATCGACCACTACCGCGGGTTCGAGCGGATGCTCGACCGGTTCGCGGGACCGTGGATCGCCGCGCACATGGGCGGATGGCCCGAGGATCTGGGCTTCCTGGACGAACTGCTCGGCCGTCACGCGAACCTGTACCTCGACACCTCGGCGACCAAGTGGATCGTGCGTGAACTGAGCGCGCACGACCCCGCCCGCACCCGCGCGTTCTTCGAGCGGTGGAACGGCCGGCTTCTCTTCGGTTCGGACATCGTCACCACCGACGAACACCTCCAACCCGCCAAACCCGAGGCCAAGCACCCGATGGCCGACCTCGCCGATAGCCCAGCCGCGGCATTCGACCTCTACGCCAGCCGGTATTTCGCGCTGCGGACGATGCTCGAGACCACCTACGACGGCGAGAGCCCGATCGCGGACCCGGACCTGGCGATGGTGAACCCCGGTGTGAGTCCGATGGCGGCCCCCCGGCTTCGGGGCTTGGGTTTGAACCCGGACATTCTCCGAGCGCTCTATCGGTCCGCCTTCGAACGGCTGTTCGGGGGGCGTTGACCGGTGGAATCAGGGGTAGCGGTGGGGGCGGTACCGCGAAGTAGCATCGGAAACCTCGGGTTGTGAAACCCGAAGGGTGGTTGGGGGTCTATACGATGTAGGGATTGCCCTCACTTGAACGCGCCGGGGCGCGTTGTATCCGAAGGTTTGCCATGAATCGAAACATCTCGGCGTCTGTTCTGGCCGCGGCTGTCGGGCTGTTGCTGTCGACCAGCGCGCTTGCACAGGAATCGAAGGATGAGAATCGTCGGGCAGTGATGCCCGGGACGTCACGCCCGGTGCAGAAGCAGCCGGCGGTGCGGGAGTCGCGTCCAGCGACCAAGCCGCTGAGCTCGGTGCCGTCGCGGCGTCAGGAAGCGCCAGCCAGCAGGCCGCAAACGGCGCCGGTCGAGCGGAGGCAGCCGGAATCGGCGCCGAGGGCAAGACCGAGTGATTCGTTGCCGCGCGAACGCAAGACGGTGACGCCGCAGAGCCCGCAGAGCCGGACGCCGTCGCAGCCCTCCGAGCCGAGACAGACACCGGCTCCCTCTCCGTCGCAGCCACGACAGGCCCCGAAGGTCGCGCCGTCGCAGCCGAGGCAGGTTCCTTCGCAGGGACCCTCGCAGCCTCGCGAGCGCCGGACGATTACGCCCCCGAGCGATTCGAGCAAGCTGATCGGCCCGACGCCGGCGCCCACGCAGCGCGGGAACGAGCGCAATGCGCCCCCGGAGATGAAGGTTCCCTCGAAGGGGCCCCGTCTCGCGACGCCGACGCCACGCAAGGAACTCCTGGACATGGCGCGGCCTCCGTCGAACGAACGAGGCAGCAGCGGCGGCGGGCGTTCGCCGAACGTGCGTTTCCCGGATGCGCCCGAGGTGCGGGATCCGAACCGTCGGGACGACCGCGACTGGGACCGCGATCACGATCGCGACAGGGACTACGGGCGAGACCGCGGGCATGATCGCGACTGGGACCATGGTCGTCGGCGGTGGGACCGTTGGGACGACGGATGCTGGCGTCGGCCGGTTGTGTATGTGCCGCGGCGTTCGCACGTGGTCCTCGGGTGGGGCTGGGGGTGCGACGATTCGTGGTATTGGCGGCCGAGCTACGGCTGGTGCCGTCGGAGCGTGTGGTGCGATCCGTACGACAATCTGATCGTGACGACCTGCGCGCCGTCGTGGCGGTACCGGTGGTCGAGTTACAGCGGGTTCGGCTTCAGCTACACGTCGCGGTATGACTCGTTCTCGGTGGGGTTGGCGTACGCGCCGCTGGCGGTGCCGGTGTACACGTCGTGTGCGCCGGTGTACGGCTCTGCGGTGCTGTGGGATCGGCCGACGGTGATCGTCGGCGGGACTCGCTGGTTCCCGGGCACATACGTGAACAACACGACGATCATCGGCACGGGGTCTGGCGTGTACGACCCGAACCTGAACCCGGGAGTGGCGTCGGCGTCGAATCTGACGCTGCCGACGTTGCCCGATGCTCAGGACAACGCGCCCGTGAGCGCGACGGAACTCGATCGCGCGATCGAAGCGATGCACGCGGAGCGGTACGACGCCGCGGTGGATTGGCTGCGGTCGTACGTGCGTGAGAATCCCTCGGACGGCAAGGCGATGCGGTGGTTGTCGGTGGCGTTGCTCTCGGCCCGCAATCCGGACGACGCGGCCGCGATGATGCGGATGGCGTACTCCACGGACCTCGGGCTGGCCGGTGAGCCGCTGAACCGCTTCGAGCTGGGGTTGAACCAGACAGAACTGCGGGATCTCGTGGTGCGTGCGTCGATCTACGCGAACGCGCACGACACGGGCTCTTCGTGGCTGATGCTGGGCGTGCTGATGCAGGCCGAGGGTCGCGTGAACCTGGCCGGCGAGCAGTTCGACAAGGCCGCCGCGGCGGGTTGCGACCCGGCGATCATCGAGCGGCTGAAGGGCGTGTCGCAGTAATCGGCGTTTGATCGCGGCTTCGCGCTCGTCGAATACGTGTTGCCGAACGCGAGAGGAAACGAGCGAAAGAAAAAAAGCCCGCCGAGATGGCGGGCCTTTTCATGCGATGGGGATGTTGGTGGCTTTAGCGGCCGTAGCGGCGGACGACACCCTTGACGATGCCCTGAACCTGGCAGAACTTGACCCGGATGGGGTCGAAGCTGGGGTTGGCG
>JBEIUO010000419.1:0-3524 GCA_040374335.1 Phycisphaeraceae bacterium | reverse complement strand
CTTACCACATAAGAAGCAGGGGGAGGCGACGATGAGGAGTGTGATGCCGGTGTAGAGCGCGCCGCGGGTGGATTCGTTGCCGACGAGGGGGACTTTGAAGATGAGCCACCAGACGAGGACGACGGCGAAGGAGAGGAGCATGACGCCGATGGCGTAGGGTTGGCCGAGGCGGTCGATGGTTCGTTGGACGGGGGCGCGTTGCGCGGCGGCGGAGGTGACGAGGTTGAGGATTCGTTGAACGCTGGAGTCGCTGGCGGGGCGGAGGACGCGGGCGTCGACGGGGTCGTCGTTGTTGATGGTGCCGGCGAAGAGTTCGTCGCCGGGTTTGACGTCGCGGGGCATGCTCTCGCCGGTGATGGCGGATTGGTCGAAGCTGGTGATGCCTTCGGTGACGAGGCAATCGGCGGGGACGCGTTCGCCGGGGCGGATGCGGACGATGTCGCCGACGACGAGGGTTTCGGGGGCGACGGGGAGGTACTCGGTGCCGCGTTTGACGAGGGCCTCGGCGGGCATGAGTTTGTGGAGGGCTTCGACTTCGCGGCGTGTGCGTTCCATCGCGAGGTCTTCGAGGGCACCGGCGAGGACGAAGAGGAAGAGGAGGAGAGCGCCTTCTTCGGGGTGGCCGACGTATGCGGCGAGGATGGCGGCGACGGCCATGAGGACGTCGATGTCGAACTGTTTCTCACGGAGGGAATCGGCGGCGGCCTTGAGGCCGTAGACGAGGCCGATGGCGAGGGAGGCCCACTCGAGGGCGTGGTGGGTGTTGATTTTGAGGAGGCTGGTGAGGATGAACCCAGCGGCGAGGAGGAGGCCGGCGATGATGGCGGCGACGAGTTGGACGCGAGGGGCGAAGAGGCGGTCCATGGGGGATGGTATCGGGGGAAGGGGGAGGGGGCAGGGAAGTGGTCAAGTGCTGGAGTGGCGGAGTGGGCGGCTGCGCGTTGAGGGTCGTGGGGGCGCGGCGGTGGGGGGAGGCGGCAAAGCTCAAAGCAGCAAACCAGCAACGCAGCAAATAAGAACGGTTGGGGCGAGTGGGGCGAGATCAGTTCGCACGGCGACCCGGAGTGGGTTGTCGTGGCACCGGAGGAGGAAACGAAGCACCCCGCGGCGGCGCGGGGTGGTGTGGGGAATCGGGATGGCTCGGTGAGGGTCAGTCGATCTGTTCGACGAAGTCCTCGAGGAACGTGAGGGCGTCGTCGGAGGTGACGAGTTCGTCGCCGTTGTAGTCGGCGAGGGGCGCGGCGTCGGAGAAGGCGTTGGAGAAGTCGCCGAGGTCGGCGGCGGTAACGGAGCCGTCGAAGTTGATGTCGGCGCCGGTGGGGGCGCCGATGGTTGCCTCGCCCGGGGGAGGTTCAACCGTCGGGGTCGGACCTGACCCCGGCGCGCCGCAGAACTCCGTGGTGGAGAAGCCCGCGAGTTGCACGAGATCCCAACGAGACACAAATGGCCTGCCGGACTCCGTGCGGTGAACGAGGAGGACCTTGACGGCACCTGTCGCATTCGAGAGATTCTGGAACTCGTAGGCGGGGGAGTAGGCGGCAAACTGGATCGTAAGTTCGCGTCGCATGGAGAGATCGAGGTCCGGGTCGATGCAGGCCGGGAAGGTGTATTGGGTGCCTTCGATGCTACTCAGGTTGATCTCAACCCAGCCCGGCGGATTGTCGACAGTACCCCAGTTGTACAAGTACACAGACCCGGTCAACTCCTCCTGACAGAATGTTGCATCTGAGACCGGCGTCTTGTGCCAGGAGAGTGCATCGTTCGTGGCGCGAACATCGCACTCGAAGACCAATCGGACACCCACGATGTTGCTTGTGGGGACTCCGTGGAACTCAACCTCGAGCGCGGTCGAGGATTTGCCGAAGTCCGTGCCGGTGACGGAGGCGATGTTGTAGGTCACCGGAGCCCCCGTGCTCGACTCGGGAGTGGTGTTCGTGATCTTGGTCATCGTGGCGTCCGGGGAAGGGGTTCCGATGACTGTCGTTGCCGCGGCGTGGGTCACGCCGTAGACCTCATCGTAGATCATTCGTGCGCAGTCGCGCCACACCATGTCGTGCATGCGCATGTTGAAGACCTGAATGCGAGGGACTTCCTTGGAGCGCATGAGCATCAGCATTCGACGGAAGTAGTCGCGGTCAACAAAGTAGGTTGACCCGAAGACGAGGATGCCGTCCACGTCGCTCGGGGGGAGGATCCAGGGTGCCATGTCCGCGCCGGTCACCCCGCTGAAGTTCATGGAGTCGAGGGTGTAGCGAGCCTCGCGAAGTGTCGCGTCGTTCTGGCTTTCGACACGTAGGGGGTGGCCGGGAGGAAGGTAGAGGTTCGTCGAGTGGTGGGTGCGCCACGGCTGGGTCGACTGCGGATGGTCGTCAAACGGCACGAGGTACAAGACAGGTGCATGAAGATTGGCCGTCGTCGAGCGGTTGTGGTCCTGCTTCCAGGCTCCCACGGCTGTTTGGTTGGGGGACCGAAGCGGGTACGGGTGCTTGACGCACTCGTCACAGTAGTTCGCCGCGCCGGGGTCGCCGGGGTCGTCCTTGCGGTCAAAGCTGCCTTCGTAGTTGCCGAGCCAGTCGATGCGCGACTCGGTGATCGCAGCACCCGCGTCGAGCCTCGCAAAGTGCCATCCGAACAACTCGCTGCCCTGCGTCGGCCGGTTGTCGGCCTTGAAATCGCCGTAGTTGGCGATCGGGAGGCCCGGGAGCGACTGGGTTCCGAAGACATTCGGTTCCCAGTCGTGCTTCCAGAACGGTTCGTAGGCGGCAAACTTGAGGGCACGGTTCAGCGTGCGTTCGAGGAGATGCGTGAACCAGATCTGGTACTGGCGGTTGGGGTTTTGGTGGATCAGCCGGTTGTTGACGATCGCCGCGACGGGGTCCGCGGCCCAGCCGTACGAAGAAGCAGCCGTGGCCCAGGCGGTTTCCAGAACCTCGGCATCGGGCATCGGGGGCTCGACGTCCGGCATGGGCCGAGCGCGCAGGCTGGGATCCCACAGTGTTTCCGTCCACAGGCGATCACCGGCGAGCACCAACTCAGTGTCAAAGTAGACACCGCCGACGGGGGCGGGCATCTTGGGGAGCGTTTCCGCGTTCACCGACCAGAGGCGGAGGGCCTCTTCCATCCAGCCCCGAGCGCCGCGTTGATTCCAAGGGTCGTTGGTGTCGCACGTGCCGCACAGGCGGGTTCGCATGTAGGGGTTCATGTACTCAAAGAGCGACTGGCTCTGCTGGCCGGGCATGTCAAACGCGGCATCGACCCAGAACTCTGTGGCCGCCTGTTCCGTGGGATCCGCGACGGAACCGTCAGCCCCGTAACTGCCCCCGAAGTTGAAAACCTCGATCGCCATCCTGGCTTGGTACTCCAAGAGGTGGACCGGATCCGGATTGGTTCCCAGCAGCTTTCCGTAGTACTGATGGGCCTTGTTCCAGAACTGAATGGGCTCGGCTGATGTTTGCCCTTGGGGCACGTAGAGGCCAACCATGTTGATGGGGAGCATCGGGATGAAGCGGCGGTCCCACTGAGTG
>JBEIUO010000763.1:0-1844 GCA_040374335.1 Phycisphaeraceae bacterium | reverse complement strand
TGGTGATGGAGTTCGTGGAGGGGGCGTCGCTCGCGGAGGTGGTGAAGCGGGGGGAGTATCCGCTCGGGCGTGAGGGCGTGCGGGGTATGGTGGAGTTGGTGGTGAAGATCGCGGGGGCGGTGGAGTACGCCCACCAGCGGGCGGTGATTCACCGGGACCTCAAGCCGGGGAACATCGTGATCGGGGAGGGGGGTGAGCCGCGGGTCCTGGACTTTGGGTTGGCGAAGTCGTTTGGGGGGACCGGGGAGGAGGCGGAGCTGACGACGGAGGGGCAGTTCGTCGGGTCGTTGCAGTGGAGCGCGCCGGAGCAGTTGGGTGGGGAGCATGCGGCGGATGTGCGGAGCGATGTGTACGCCCTGGGGTTGATCCTGTACGCGGCTGTCAAGGGGGTGCCGCCGTATGAGCTGAAGTGGGACCTCGGGGCGATGGTCGCGATGCTGGGGTCGGCGGAGGCGAGGTCGCTGTCGGAGGCGGCACCGTCGGTGGATGGAGACTTGGCGGCGGTGTGCGCGACGGCGTTGGCGCGTGAGCCGGAGCGGCGGTACCAGAGCGTGCGGGAGTTTGGGGAGGACCTTGGGAGTTGGCTGCGGGGTGAGCCGATTCGGGCGCGGCGGGATGGGGCGTGGCGGAAGCTGAGGCGGCGGGCCGCGCGGGCTAGGTGGGTGCTGGCGGGGTCGGCCGTGGTGGGGGTGGCGCTCGCGGTGGCGCTGGGGGTGAGCGTGCGGAGCGCGGAGCGGGTGGAGCGGGAGAGGGATGCCGCGAGAACGGAGGCGGAGAAGCTTGGGGCGGTGCTGGCGTTTGTGCGCGAGATGCTGGCGTCGGCGGATCCGGGGAGGGAGGGGGCGGAGGTGAAGGTGGTGGATGTGCTGGACCGCGCGGCGGTGGAGGGGGCGGAGGAGCTCGAGGGGAATCCGGCGGTGGGGGCGGCGGTGATGTCGAAGGGAGGGAAGCTGGATGAGTCGCTGGTGCTGAAGCGGCGGATTCTGGAGCACCAGCGGGCGGCGCGTGGGCCGGCGCACATGGACACGCTGATGGCGTTGAACAACCTGGCGGTAGGGCTGACGGCGGCGAAGCGGTTCGAGGAGTCGGGGGCTTTGCTGGAGGAGGCGGCGGCGGCGCTCACGGCGAGCGTGGGGGCGGAGCACCCGTACACGATCGCGGCGGAGTCGAACCTGGCGTCGATCTTGAAGCGGCGGGGGATGCACGCGGAGACGGCGGGGGTGCTGGAGCGGGCGTTGCGTGGCGCGAGGAAGGGGTTTGGGGAGGATCACTACACGACGCTCATCGTCGCGGGCAACTACGCGGACTCGGTCGTGACGCTGGAGCGGTACGCGGAGGCGGTGGCGTTGTTTGAGGACACGGTCAGGCGGCAGGAGGCCCAGCTGGGGGCGGGGCATCTCTCGACGGTGACGACGCGGATGAACCTGGCGACCGCGCGGCGGAAGTCGGGGGATCTGGCAGGGGCGGTGGAGGGGTACCGGGCGGCGCTGCGGGATGCGGAGGGGTCGCTGCCGGCGGAGAGCGAGCGGCTGGGGCAGTTGCGACAGAACCTGCGGGAGGCCGAGGCGGAGTTGGAGTTGGCGGGGGTGGGGGCGGGGGCGAGGTAGTTTGGACTTTGTGAGGACGACGCATCCCTGGGGCGTCTGAGGACGTACCATGGTGCGATGAAGAAGTTCACCCTCACGCTCGTTCTGTGCGCGGCGGCCGTTGGCCTGCTGCCTTCTCACGCGATTGCCCAGCAGCAGCCCGACCCGAATGCGGTGACGCAGTTGCGTCCGCCGACGCCGGGCAAGCAGGATGCGGATGCGCCGATTGCGATGTCGATGCTGATCGGCGTGGTGGTG
>JBEIUO010000536.1:0-2916 GCA_040374335.1 Phycisphaeraceae bacterium | reverse complement strand
TCCGTAGTGCTCGCGGAGGCGCGTTTGCGGGCCGCAGCCCGCGCGGTTTCGACCACGACCTGCTGGGCGAAGCCCGGTGAACGCATCGCGGACACAAGCGCCTGGATCAGCGCAACCGTCCCTTTGACGGACTCTTTCGGCGCCGTGTGGTGCTTCTTGCATACCTCCATCATGGAGAGCATGAGTCCGACCGTCGTCCCCTGAACGGCTCGGGGCTTCCCGTCAGGCCCCCGCACGTTGCTGTGGACGAACCGAAGCGCCGTAGCCAACTCCACGTAGGACGGGGGCGGCTTTATCTTGTCCGGGTTCGCTTCCAGAATTTTTCGAAATCGAGTGTTGTACGCGTAGTCGCTCTCACCCTTAAGCTTCTCCGCGACCGAGCCGAATAGCTGGAACGCCTTCGCTTTCGTGGCGGCGTCGAACAGCACGCGCAGGTTTCGCGGCAACTCCCCGATGTAGCCCTTCCCGTACACGTACGACTCGTAGCCAGGCAGATCGGGCCGGATCGGCTCATATGCGATGTTGTCGAGAACCTTCGCGAGCTGGCGGCGCGTGGCGTCGACGTCGAACGTTTCGAGGAACGGGGTCTTTTCAGTCTCGGCCACGAGGCGTCTCCTACTCCCCTCAACGTATCACTTCGGAGGGAAAGCGTGGAGACGTCCATAGCACACGAGGAGCTGGCTAAAGGCCGACGGTGAATCCGTACATGTACGGCACTTCGTCGGTGCGCGGGCGGAGCACGGCCCGAAACTGCCCCGGGCCCTGGGGGAAGAACGTCGTAGATGCGTGCATCCGCTTCTCCTGCTCCCACTTCCGCTGCTGGCGGGTCTTGTACGCCAGGAGCAGACCCGGCGGCTGCGACCTGAACGCCCGTGCAGGCGACTCATCCGTACCCCATACCTGAACAACCAGCTCGTTGTAAGTGTTCAGATACTGCGTGTGCTGCAGCCCGTCCGACGTCTTCTCCAGAGAGCGGACGAGGGCTGCGATGTTACTCACAGGGGAGAGTGATCCTCCCGGACTGCCGTGGTTGTGACCTGCGGCGTAGAACGAGATGTGCTTCTTCCCGCTCGTCTCCGCGTACTTCGCGAGAAGTTCGTTCGCTTCCGCTTCGGAGAGGCGACGCACGATGTACTGCCCGCCGAGCGGATTTGTAATGCGGAATACACGAACGAGCCGGCCGCTGATGCGGTCGTAGCTCAGCTTCACGTTCTCCACCTTCTCCTTGTACGCCTCAACTTCGCCCGGATCTGCCTTGATCATGGTGCCTCCTTCAGCCGTAAGAGCCGGGTCAGTATATCGACGAACACCGTCTCGGTGAGCTGCACCTGCTCGACCGGAGAACGGACTACCCAAGAGCCCTCCGCAAAGTAGACCTTGCAGATAGCGGCCCCGCAGATCACGTCGACGCGATTCTCGCGATCCAACACCAGCGGGGCGGGGACAAGCGTGACGGTCTGCGAGATTCCGAGGAAGCGAAGCGTCCTCTCGTCCAAGGAGACGCTGCGGATGTTGACCCCACGGGCATCGCCCGGAATCGGAACGAGGCGCAACCCGCGCTCGACCTTCAGCTCACCCGCCTGCACCAGAGGTGCGAGCCACGCCTCGATCTGGCCGCAGAGGTTTCCGACCCGGTGCTGCCAGTCCGAGACACGGAGGAGCACGTCGGCCGAGAAGCCCTTCGTACGCAGGAGGTTACGGAAATCATCCATCGTAGTCGAACTCATCACCGCACCTCCAAGCCGAGCAGGTATTTCAGGACATCCGGCAACACATCTTCCGAAAAAGGCTCCCGCTTCCCGTCGTAGGTCACGAACCACGCCCCGTCGCTCTTGCTCCGCACGAGGTTCGCCACGAGGCCGCACCGAATCATCGATGCGCGTGCGTCGACGAACTGCGGCTCTTCCGTCCCGTTCGTGACCGGCACAGGAACGATGCGGACTCGGGCCGCCTCCAGTCCGTCACGCCGCGTCCTGACGCTCGGGAACCGAAGAACCGTGATGTAATCCGCAGCGAAGCCCAACTCACGGGTACACACGATACTCCCGCAGGCGATGAGCGGTTCGAGCCAGACCCCGATCTGGCCGCAGAGTTCCGCCACTGCGTGCTTGTTCGTCTCTTCCGCCGCGACTGCGTCCCAACCGATCGCATACTTCGTGAGGAGGAGCTGGCGAAGCTCTTCGAGAGCCGGATTCATGCCTTCCTCCCGGCCAGAAGCGTTGACAGCTTCTCATGTGCCAGAGATGCAGCCGCGTAGTCGCTCTCCGTCACCGCTTCCAGGATCTGCCGGTACAGCTTCATCGGGTCCGGGCCGACCTTCCGCATCAGCGCCTGCGCAGAACGCATGTTGACGGTGAGCCGCCGAGCCTCCTCCGCAGACACGCGCCGCGTCTCTCCTGTGACTGTATCGACCCAAAGGGTCAGATCGTCTCTCGTATCTTCCATGTCCGCCTCCGTGTGAGTGTGGGGACACGGATGTCATAACACGGCTACTTGTCCTGCGCACGTCCGTCGTGCGGATGGAGAACCCCGGCGATGATCTGAACGGCCGCTCTCCACTTCTCCGGCGAGTGCGCGCGATACGCTTTCAAGAGAGACGAGTTGAGCGCTTCTTTCATCAGGGCGTCCTCTGACCACTTCCCGCTGGCGTGTTTCGCCTTGAGCGATTCGACCAGCGTGCCCAGATGCGGCTGGAACTCGACATCCAGCCCGATGTACGCAGGCGTGTGAGACGCCCCAAACTCACGCGCAGTGGTCGCCCGAACAGGAGGGCCGCCTGCCCGCATCTTGGACGGATCGGCCACTTTCGGGTCCAGGACGTACTGGATGAAGTGGCGAAGCTCGTGCCGGAGCGTGTCCTGGAGTTTCTGGTCCTTCACGGCCTGGTTCGGGTAGCGCACCTCATTCAGCGATACT
>JBEIUO010000412.1:0-3566 GCA_040374335.1 Phycisphaeraceae bacterium | reverse complement strand
GGGGGCGCCGGCGGGGTAGTAGGTGCTGCTGGTGGGGTTGAGGCAGCCGACGGCGTCGCGGTTCTGGTCGACGATGCCGGCGGGGTCGTAGAGCGACCAGCCCGCGGGCACACGGATGGACCAGTAGTTCGCGGGCGCGGGGTCGGACTCGAAGCTGTGGTTGACGACCGGGATGGGCTGCGCGAGGGCGGCGGCTGGGAGGAAGGCGATAAGCGGTACGAGCGATCGGGTGTGCATGGGATGACCTCACGACAAGAAGCGAAAGACGTGGGCGCGGACCGCCAAGGGCGGCGCACTTCTTTCACGGAAAGCGTGAGGCGGCGGGATGTGTGACTGGGACGAGATCAGCCGATGAGGATTTCGCCCTCGGTGATCGTGCTCACGCCCTTCTGGGCGTCGGTGGCACGGACGAAGACCGATCGGGGGCCGGCGGTGAAGTTGCGGATGCTGGTGGTAAGGCTGTAGACCCCGGCGGCGCCGAGGCGGCCCTTGCCGAGCAGTCTGTCGGTCGTCTGGAACTCGCCGTCGCCGTTGAGGTCGATGAAGAAGTCGACGGTCTTGATGGTGCCGTCGGAGTCGGTTACGCCGCTGGCGGCGAGGGTGAAGGGGGTGCCGTTGAGCACGGAGGTATCGGGGACGGTGATGGCTTCGATGGTGGGGCGTGCGTTGACGCGGACCTGAACGCTGACGGCGGAGGAGTGGGTGCCGCTGTTGTCGGTGGCCCAGGCGAAGACGGTGTTGAGTCCGACCACGAACGTGCTGGTGGAGGTGACGAGCGAGAAGCCGCGAGAGGTCGATTCGCCGAGGAAGGCATCGGTTTCGGATTCGAAGACACCGTCGCCGTCGTCGAGGAAGTACTGGACGTTGGCGATCGTGCCGTCCTTGTCCTTGGGCGACTTGCCGGAGAGGGTGACGTTCTCGCCGAGGTTCGCGATGATCGCGGGCTTGGCGGCGACGGAGGTCATGGTGGGCGCGGCGTTGGTGATGGTGACGACGGTTTCGGCGGCGACAGAGCGGCCGGTGTTGTTGTCGACGGCGACCGCGAAGAAGGTTGTGTCGCCGAGGGCGTAGCCCTTGGTGGAGATGCGGGCGGTCCACTGGCCTTGGGCGTTGCGCTTGCCGGCGCCGACGCGACGATCGATGGCGGTGTTGAGCGCACCGTCGCCGTCCACGTCGCGCCAGAACTCGACGGACTTCACGAGGATGTCGTCGGCGACATCGGTTGCGATGAGGTCGAAGGTCGAGACGCGCTCGGCGGAGTCGCTGGAGGCGTCGAAGGTGCTGATGGTGGGCGCGGCGTTGATGCGAACGGTGGTCGTGGCGGCGTCGGAGAACAGCCCGGCGTTATCGAGCGCACGGGCGTAGAAGCGGTAGGTCGCGGGTGCGAAGGAGGTGGTGTCGACGCTGACCGAGTACTTGTTCGAGGCCGTGGTGGACGAGCCGAGCAGGGTGTCCGATGTGGCGTCGAAGGTGCCGTCACCGTTGTCGAGGTAGTACTGGACCGAGGTGATGGTGCCGTCGCGATCGCGGACGCTGCCGGAGGTGAGGACGATGGGCGTGCCGGCCGAGGGGAGCACGGTCGCGCTGGCCTTCACGCTGCCGACTGTGGGCGCGAAGGGTTCGACGCGAACAACGGTGCTCGCCACGTTGCTGAAGAGGTTGTCGCTGTCGATGGCGCGGCCGAAGAAGCGGTGGGAACCGAGGCCGAAGCCCGCGGCCTGGAACGTGGCGCGGAAGTCGTTGACGCGGTCGGTGCTGGTGGCGACGAGCTGGTCACGGGTCGCGTCGAACGCTCCGTTGGCGTCGAGGTCGAACCAGTACTGCACACTCTCCACGCGACGGTCGCTGTCGAGGGCGTTCTCGGCCTCGAGCGTGATCGTGCCCGACTGCCCGACGACCGAGTTCCGCGCGTCCACTCCGCCGAGCGTTGGCGGGACGGGGACCACGTTGACGGTGAACGTGTCTTCGACGAAGTTGGGGGTGCCGGTGGTGCTGTCCACGGCGGTCGCGCGGACGGTGACCGTGGTGGTGCCGCTGCGGTTGGCGATGTACGACAGGCTCAGACGGCCGTCGATGATCTGGGCGGAGACGAGGGTGGGATCGGCGGCCGTCACCGAGTACGTGAACTTGGAGGCGCGGCCGACGTCGGAGAAGGAGACCGTGTTGTCCGTGGTGGGCAGGTTGGGGAAGGTGTAGTTGCGGAGCGGTGTGGAGGTGAACGAGGGGTTGAGGCCGTCGACGTTGTACGTGGAGACCGCGGCCATCGCGTCAACGACGGACATGCCGTCGCCGATGATGCGGCCAAAGACGGTGTACCCGCCGTCGGCGGTGTTCAGGTAGGTGTTGTCACGGACGTTCACGAACCACTGGTTGAGCGAGAAGCTCTGGGCGTCGCCGACTTTCGCGGCGGCGAGGGTGCCACGAACGTTGGATACCTCGGGCTCGATGAGGACCGGGGGGAAGGTCGGAACGTTGGTGTAGGTCGGGGCGTTGCCGAACCCGCCGCCGACGAGGTAGAGGGACTGGCCGTTCTGGTTCTTGGCGTTCTGGTGGATGATGGTGTTGTCGAAGAGGTTGCCGTCCGCGTAGCGGAGGAAGTTGGTGACGTTGTTCGGCGTCAGCGAGTCGAAGAGTTGGGCGTAGAAGGTGCCCATCGCGGACTGGAACTTGATGATGGTCCCGGTGAGGTTGGTGTCGTCGAAGCGGCCCGCGAGTTGGACGATCGTGCCCGGCGCGTTCTGGTTGACCGTGAGGTCGTCGAAGTCATCTACCACGGCGGCGCTCAGCAACTGGCGCGGCTCGAGGTGATCGAGGGGTGTGGCGACGCCGGCGGAGTTGAGCAGGCGGGCGAGGCGGGAGTGGATCGAGGCGAGGGGGGTGGTCATGTGCGGGCGTCCTGAGGGGACGTGGCGTCCCCAACCTTATTTATACGTGTAAGGGGGCCCTTGGTGTCCCCATGTAATCATCTGCTTTTCGCAGGCCCAAGGGCAAACCCCCCGAAAGCGGCGAAGGAATCGCTTGGGGGGGCCAAAAGCGGGGTGTCCGGACGGGCTTAGTAGGAGAGGTTGCCGGAGGCGATGGACTGGGTCGGGACGGGGAGGCCATTGGAGCTGTACACCTGGTTGGGGCGGATCCAGAGGTCGTAGAAGCCGTTGTCGGCGGCGTTCCAAGTGCCGCCGGGGGCGGCGATGGTGTAGCTGACCGTGTACTGCCAGCGACCACCTACTTGGGTGGCGGAACGGGAGACGAGGGAGGCGACCCCCACAAAGCCGCTGGGCCCGCGGAGTTCGAGGTCGCCCTCGCCGAGGCCGTCCCAACTCAGGGTGTTGGTGCCCGCGGCGAAGTACTTCATGGTGATGGAAGCGGCGGCGCTTCCATTGGGGGCGGTGAAGTTGGTCATTTCCGCGGTGGGAGTGCTGAAGAAGAGGTTGTAGGTCCGGAGGGTGCGGGGCGCGACGAGGAAGCCCTGCAGGTCGAAGACCTGGGAGGCGATCATGCGGAGGGCCCAGCCGCCGTTGTCTGCCTGATCCCAGTAGGTATCAGGAGCGGCAAAGCGATAGGTGGCG
>JBEIUO010000411.1:0-3596 GCA_040374335.1 Phycisphaeraceae bacterium | reverse complement strand
GGGAAGAAAGGCACTAGGCACTGGGCACTAGGCACTTGGGAGGAGGGGGAGGGGAGGGGGGCTGTTTGTACTGTCTGTACCGCTTGGGAGGGTGGGAGGGCGCGTTGGGCTGGGGGTTCGGTGGGCCCGAGAGCGAGCGCTTGGGTGGTCCTGTCGATTTCTCGGGTGCATGTCCGGCGTGAATCCGCTCAATCTGAGTTCGCCGAGGTTTCAGAACCTCTCGCGCCGCAATGCCGACGCGGTGGCGACTTCGTTGGAGCGGTTGTCGACGGGCAAGCGGGTGAATCGGGCGTCGGATGATCCGAGCGCGATTGCGACGATCGAGCCGATGAAGGCGCAGATCGCGGAGATCAACGCGAAGCTGCGGGGGCTTGATGAACGCGAGGCGTACCACGGGGCACGCGAGGGTGCGATGTCGGTGGTGTCGGACGCGTTGCTGGAGCTCAAGAGCCTTGTGGTCACCGCGGGGAATCGCGGGACGATGACGCTGGAGGAGCGAGACGGACTGCAGGAAGCGGCGACGGGGATCCTGCAGGGCTTGGACTACCTCGCGAACACGACGACGTTCCGGGGTCAGCAGATCATGACGGGCATGAACACGCGGGGCTTGGGGCTCAGCGGGTTGCTGACGGACGCGAATCTCTCGACGGGTGACCTGGAGGCGGCGGACGCGGCGGTGAGCGCGGCGATCGAGGCGAACGCCATGTCACGCGGGGCGATCGGCGCGGCGTTGAAGGCCGACGATTCGGCTCGCAACGAGCTGATGGAAGAACTGGAGTCGTTGACGGGCGAGCTGTCGCGCGTGCAGGACACGGACTTCGCGGCTGAAACGGCGGCGCTGATCCGGGCACGGCTGCTGGAGCAGGTGGGGACGATGCTCGAGAAGAGCAACATCGACACCAAGAGCGAAGCGGTTTTGACGCTGATCAAGGGCGCGACGGCGTCGCCGGTCGGATTGGCGAGCTGATTACTTCTTGGTTCCGTCGCCCGCGATGGACTCACGCATCTGGGTGTCGGCCTGAACGTTCTTGAGGCGGTAGTAGTCCATGATGCCGAAGTTGCCAGCGGAGGGCCCAGAACCGGGCTACTGGGCGCGGTCCCTGCCAGCCAGCCCGGAGGGCGTAGTGAGCACGGGCACGGCAAGCAGGCCGTAGAGCGGGGTCGAGGGTGCGGGCGCAAGTGGTCGTATCTCTGCGGGGGTCCAGAGGGATCCGCTGCCGTCTGCGAATGCTACTGGAAGCACGGTAGACGCGGCCGGTGATTCCAGGGCTCGTGCTTCGGTGGTCCGACAGACGAGCAACTTTTGGCTGGGAAACACAACGTCCGAGACGCGTACGCCGCGGAACCACGATGGTGCGGGATTGGAAGTCGAGCTTTCCCAGTATTCACGAGCGGCGAAGAGACACTGGGTCGCCTGATAGTCAGACCACACGGTCCCGGCGGGAAGGTCGTGGTCCGCATTACGAGCGGCGTCGTGTCCTTGGTCCAACTCGATGGTCGGGATGCTCAGGTAGCCTGGTGGCATGAAGTTGGGCCAGAACTGCCTCCCCGCGCGGAAGTACGACAACAGATCGCGCGGCCGCCCCTCTAATGCGACCGCCAGCCACGGTTGCGCTGGGACCTGCGGGAAGAGGAAGCCATCCGTGAAATCCGTCGCGTAGGCCTGTATCGCGAACGCGCAGCTTGTTCCGTTGTGAAGTTGGCGGAGCGTGCGGGCCTGATTTCGGGCCCGCGACAGCGCGGGCATTGCCAACGAGATCAGAATCGCGAGAAGAGCGATGACGCAAAGCAACTCGCTGAGCGTGAACGCCAGAGTGCGTCGGGTAGAAGGAACTAGGCACGCCCGTCTCATTGCAAGGCCCCGCCGCGCAGGCCCGCCCCCGCGAGCAGAAGTGCACAACAGTTGCCCACCAGACCGAGCGACGAGGCAACTCGTCCCCCCGCAAACGGGCCCCAGCAACCACAGCCTGGAGCCCGCTCGTCCAGCATGAGGAGCACCAGAGCGGCGGAGAAGACGATCAGGGTGACACCGGCGGTCGCGTAAGCCGCTCGCTGCCGAGAGGAGAAGAGCCAGAGCGCGAGGAGGAGCTCGTAGCCAGCGAGCGTCAATCCGAGCATGACCAACGCCGATCGAGCGAGATCGAGATCTAGCAGATAGGTTATCGCGGTGCCAGCACCGGTCGGATAAGCGACCTTCAGGATGCCAGACAGAGCGAACATCGACGCGAGCACTATCCTTGGAAGCATGCGCACCTCAAAACATGCTCGCAGGGATGGAGACTCCGTTGCCCACACCAAAGCCGACAGATTCAAGGCCCCACTTTGTTCCCGGCTTGGTCTCACGAATGAACGTCATGCGAACCGCGATTCTTTGCTCTGGACCTGTCTCGACGATGATGCCCACGACCGCGACGTCCACCGCGGGCCGGAGTTTGGGATCCCCGCCCAAGGTGTCGAGATACGGGCGGGGATAGCAGCTCGATGCGTGCGCGGTTTGTGTCGACTGCCACCCCTCCGCATGAATCTCCGCCGTCGAGAGCATAGGGAACACCAGTACACTCTCACCCCGCTCGAAGCGGCTTACCGCGAAGCAAACGGTCCCGGGGGACGCGCCAACAAACCGCACCCGATCGATGCGGAGCTTCACCGCATCTCTTTCCTTCTCCCACATCGACTCAAAAAACTCGACCGACGAAAGGGCCGGGGGAGGCGAGTGCCCCACGAGACTTGAAAACACCGGGCCTACGCGCGATCTCAGCTCATCCGCGCTGAGCAGCACATCGCCGCGGCTCTTTCTGAACTCAAGAAAATCAGCGGCACTCGGGTTCAGGAAGCGATAGAAAGTAAACTCCGCGGCGAAGGGCAGCACCTCCTCGCGTACGCTCGCCACCAAACTGGGCGGGGCTTTGCGGGGCTCGATGGATGCAAACACCTCGTGAGCCTGATCAGAGCCTGTCAACCGTCCATCGCACAAGTGAGCGGAGGCAAAGATCGAGCGAAGCCGGTCCAGATCGACGCTGTCGACGGGCACGAGCTCCACCTTGGCCAGTTGGATCTCCCGATCGCGAACCACCGCCTCGATCGCGTTCCCTTGCGCCACATCCCGACTGTTTTGGGCGAAATACGACGCGACAAGAGCGACCGCGATAAACGGAACGATCGCAAGCCACCAACGTGAGAGACGCCACCGTACGCGCTGCGTTGCGCGAGAACTCACAGGCACTGAGTCCCGGTGGGCGGCTTGTCGCAGGTCCCGCCCGGCACGGTGAGCGTGCAGGTCCAAGTCACGAACGTTCCGCCCTGGCAGCAGCAGGGTGTACCGGCGAACCATGCCGACGGGAGACATTGGTGGTACGAGCACTGTTGGTTTGCGCCAGCACCCTGAGTCGCAATGACTCGCCCGCTCGACAGCAGTGTGAGCGCTGCAACGGCCACGGCGAACATGTTCTGAACGGTGCTGCTCTTCTTTCGCTCATTCATGATGCGACTCCTTGGTCAGCATGCGCCTCGTGGATCGTGTTTCTACCCGCCCCAGCCCCCCGGTGGCGGCCGGCGCGGGGGGGGGGGGGGGCGGGGGGGGGGGGGGGGGGGGGGGG
>JBEIUO010000008.1:0-15302 GCA_040374335.1 Phycisphaeraceae bacterium | reverse complement strand
GGAACAACCCGAGCCCAAGCGCGCGGTCCCACACCAGGTTGTACTTCTGGCTCCATGTCTCGCCGCGCTTTCCACCGAACACCAGCACCGTCGCCTCGTCGCCTTCCGCGAGTTCCAGCCACTTCACGGCGAATCGCTCCGCCACTCCTCGCCACTTCGCAGCCTCATCCTCGCGCCCCGCGGCATTCAGCAGCTGCGCGTAAGCCCCCAGCGCCACGCACGTCTTCGCCGAGAGGTTCGCGTTCCGCGCCAGGTGACCCGCGAAGTCGTCGGTGCACAACTGATGCACCGGATCCAACCCGTGCTCGCGCAGGTACTCGGCCCAGCGCCCGATGACCTCGAGGTAGGGCTCCGAGAACGCCGCATTCCCCTCGACCTTCGCGAGGGCCGCGAGCATGATGATCATGTTGCCCGACTCTTCCACGGGCATCTGGTTCTCTTCCGTACGCTCGCCCCCGCCGTACACCTGCCCGTTGGCCTTCGGGTACGTGCCCAGGTCGTGCGGGGCGAAGTTGAAGCGCCATCGCGGGCTCGCGGCATAGTCCATCAGCGGCTTCAGCTGCGCCTTGAGCATCTCGGGGTTGTGGTACAGAAAGAACGGGCTGGCCGGGTAGATCACGTCCACCGTCCCGATGCACCCGTTGCTCGTGTTCTCCTTCGAGAACATCAATGGCGCACCGTCCCAGTCCGCCACAATCTTGTGCCCCGCGAGCACCTGTCGATACGCCAGCGTAACCAGCTTCGCGTAGTCGGCCCCACCAACGCGTTCGGCCTCCGCGACGAACGCGGCCTCGGCGTCGCTGGTCGAGCCACGCTCACGCGACCGCTGCATCGCCTCGAGCAGGCGCGCACCGAAGTCATCCCCGTGCTTGGCGTGCCACAAGGGACGAAGAGGCCGCTCGAAGAACTCGATGGCTCTGCTCTCGTCGTAGCCAAGGAGAAACACCACGGGCTTCCCTGCGTCGAGCGGCGAACTCGCCGCGATGACCGGCCAGTTGTCGTTCGCGGCCCGTGGCATGCGGAGGTCTCCGCGATCGGTAACCGCGCCGGTATCGGCGAACGCGCCACGCGATCGATCGTGGGGACCAACCGCGACGCGACCGGACTCGGTCGCGAGGTGAACGCGACCCCAGTTGATGGTGCAGCGATCGCAGGCGTGCCCGAGCACGGGTTGCTCCGCGCGGGCCATCGTGGCAACCTTCAGCTCCGCGACTCCCATCGTCGACCAAACGACCGACTCCCCGTCCGACCCCGTGCACCACTCGCCGCTGAGGTCGAGGTACACCTGGGCGTCGTGAGATCCCCCGGCGGGGTAGTCGACGCCGATCTCGATCGCGGTGATGCTCTCCGAAACCTGCGAGAGGCTCGTCGCCATGCCCATCATCGAATCGAACCGAACGGTCACCCGGGCCGGGCCCGCGTTAAACACATACGTCGTCGCCGTCAGCCCGACGTCGACACGCACCTGATCCGCTGCGGGAATCCCTTGCGGGAGCGTGCCGCACCACCGATACGCCTTGCCGTCGACGCGCACCAGCCCGCTCATGCCCATCGTGTCGCCGTTCCAGTGGCGGGGCCAGTCGTCGGTCAGGCGTTCGCGCATCGACCACACGCTGAAGTAGGGATCGTGCGTGACGAGCGGGATCGCGGGGGGTTCGGCGACGGCGAGACAGGACGCGGCGTACACGGCGGCGAAGGGGAGGATCTTCATACGGGCATCCTACCCGACGATCTGCTAGGCCGGGTTTCCCCTCGCTTGCATGTCATTGGAATGCGGGTACCACCCGGCGAACGCTCGAGCCGATTGGCCGAAGAAGGTTGCAGACGCGCCCGCACCGGCCGCCACTCGCAAGGAATGGGCCATGAACGCCGCACTCATCTGGGATCTTCCAACCCGTGTCTCGCACTGGGCCCTCGCCGCCGGCGTCGCCTTCTGCGCGGTCGTGACGCTCCTCCTCGGGGAGCACAGCGCACTCTTCCCGCTTCACTCCCTCGTCGGGTTGGTCATCGCGCTCCTCGTCGTGCTCCGGATCGTCTGGGGCGTCATCGGATCCCGGCACGCGCGCTTCGCCTCATTCCTCTTCGGCCCCGCGGCGGTCGTGAAGTACTTCCTCGCTGTCGTGTCCGGGAAGCCCCATCGCCACGTCGGGCACAACCCAGGATCGGCGTACGCCATCTTCGCGATGCTCGGGCTCGTCCTGCTTCTCGGAGCAACCGGCGTGCTTATGGCAACGGGTGCAGAGTTCGCCAAAGAGGTTCACGAGATCGCGGCGTACGCACTCGTCGGGGTCGTCGCCGCGCACCTTCTCGGCGTCGCCGTCCACACGTTGCAAAGCCGCGAGAACATCACGCTGGGGATGATCCACGGTCGGAAGGAGGCCAGTGCCGAAGACGCGATCTCGTCGGCACACCCGCTGGCTGCGCTCTTCATGCTCGCCGTCGTTGCCACCTGGGCCACACTACTGGCTCGCGGCTACACGCCCGCCACCGGCTCACTGCGGCTGCCATTCACCACCGTCACGCTCCAACTCACCGAGTCCGAAGGCGGTGACGTTGGCGAAGCGCAGCGCGACGGTGACGACGACGACTAAACGACTCCGCGCCCGGCGCGATTCACCGCCGTTCCCGATCCGCTTCCAATGCGCGGAGCCGGGCTTCGAGATCGACCAGTTGCCGCTTCTGAGCCTCGTTGATCTCGCGGAGTTCCTGGATCGCACGCACGCTGAGCACCGTGAGCCGCGAGTAGTCCACGCCCACCGCAACGCCCTTCGCATCCCGGGCGACAGCCTCCGGGAGCACCGTCGCCAGTTCTTCCGCGAGGACTCCCAGATCGTGCTTGGTGCGCACGTCTTCCGGGGCCAGATCGTTCCACAGGAACTCCACCGGACGGATCTTCATGAGCTCTTCCAGCCCGCGCGACAGATTCCGCACCTCGTCCTTGTACCGCGACGACGAGGTCTGCGTCAGCGTCGTGCACCGCACGCTCCCGCCAACATCGAGCGTGAACGTCGTGCTCGGCGACACCTTGATCCCCGTGTTGCCGTTGCCGGCGATGGCGAAGATCTCACCCGCGCCAAGGTTGTACAACCGCCAGTTGTCCGACTCATCCAAGTAGGTCCACGCCGTGTTCGGCCCGCTCGTGTAGCCATAGAAGGGAAGGCCGCCCAGGGGTGTCGTAATGTACATCCCCGCGTAGCCCGCCGTCGCGCTCCCGATCCCGAACCGCTCCGCACCGGTCACCTGCGTCGCGCGGCCAACGCCCACAAACCCGGGAACCGTGTACAGCGTGTCCGCGACGTTCAGCGAGTGCCCCGTCCCCGCGTCAACGCCCTCCACCCGCAGCCGCGCGTTCGCGGTGCTCGTGCCGATGCCCACATTCCCGGCCGTGTACACGGCGTTCGAACCCGAAAGCGTGAAGGGCGACGCTCCCGCGGCACCAGCCGGCCCGGCAGCTCCCGGGGCGCCGGTCGCACCGGTGGCACCGGCGACCCCAGGCGGTCCCTGTGGCCCGGCGGGTGCGTTGAGCGCCACGCGTGCAAGCGGAGCGACGGCGACCTGCTGGCGAGGCGCGAGCGTTGCGAATGCGGGCGCGTCGATGCGCCGGACGGCGACATCGAAGTATCGATCGGTGTCGAAGGTGACGCCCGCGATCGAGAAGTAGGGGATCTCGACGGCAAAGAGCCCGTCGGTCACCGGCACGCTCGGCGCGGTGTACGTCCCGCGAAGAGCGGTCGAGAGCTGGGTCGTGTAAAAGTTGAATCGAACATCGAAGAGCCCGTTGGCGGGCGCGCCGCCGTCGTCAAGACGGCCTTGGTACGTGAGGACCCCCGGGGGGACCGCGACGGTTGCTGTGAGCAGGCCCGTCGTCGCGACGCCCTGGTACGAGCCCGCGCGGATGTAATAGGTCCCGGGCTCCAGAGAGACCACGAGGAGCGACGCCCCAGGGCCGGCGTACGGAGCAGTGCAGGAGGCCGACCCGTCGTCGTTGCTCGCGATGACCGCTCCGTTGCAGCCGTCCAACACTTCGATCAGCGGATCTCCCGAGATCCTGCACGCCTGCAGCGTGACCGTCGTCGTGTTCCCGATGCTCAACCGGTACCAGTTTCCCTGGGGCTGCGACGCGGAGACCACCAGTTCGTTCCCTCGGGTGTCGTTGGCGAGGAGTGGCGTCGCCCCGGAGCACGTCGAGTTGCTGTCGGGCGCCGGGGTCGCGGCACCGATGCGGCTGAGTGTCGCGCTGTAGGTCGATCCGCTCGACGAGAACCAGCCCGCGACGATCAGATACTCGACCCCGGCCTGAGCGTCGAACTCGACCTGCGACTGGCCGCCACAGAAATCATCGTTCTGAACCACGGGGCTGCCCAGAAACGGCGCCGCACAGGAGCGTGTGACCGCGAGAATGGTGTCCTGAGTGGTCACGCCGCACGTGGTAAGCCGGTAGCGGTGACCGGTGCCGACGACGCGAAAGACCCGTGCGTCGTTGATTGGCCGCGACCCCAAGGACACCACCGCGCCGCTCCCGAACGAGACGCTCAGCGTGCTGCTCGTCGTAGGCAACGCGGTAAGCGTCGACGGCCCCGGGCAGAGTTGGGCGTGGCTGATCCTCGCCACCATCCCGCAAAGCAGACCCAGGCAGGCGACAAGACGAAGCAGCAGGTTGGTCTTCATGAGCGACTTTACTCCGACGCACGCGCAAGGCTACCCCGCTCCGCCGCGAGATAAGCCCGTGGATTTCTTCGGCAAATCTAGAGCAAGCCCTCGTTGTTGTCGAGCGAGATCCAGCCCGAAGTCACCCCCGTCAGGTTCTCGGGCGTCGCCCCAACTCAACCCCGCCGCGCCTCAGGGTGCCAAATCCACTATTTGCATCCGGTGCTTCCCGGCGCCGACGTCCACCGACGAATACCCAACGGCCCGCACCGGTCCGCCCGTGAACACGTGGTCGATCGCCACCAGCGGGTACTCGCGGTGCCACGTCGGCTCCGGCCCGTACCCCGCCTGCTCGTACGCGTGAACCAGCCCGCCCACCACAAGCCCGAGCGACGCCGAGCCCCGCGGCGTGTTGAAGTCGCCCGCGATGATGTCCGCCGCCGGAAACCCCTTCGGTGCCTCCACCACTTCGTCCAGCCCGCCCTTGCCCCGAACCATCACAGGCCCGCTGAAACCATTGATGGCCGCCGCGGCCTGCTTCATCATCGTCTGTCGCGAGAGGTTGACGTCCGACGGCACGTCGAGCACCCAGACCACGATCGGCCGCCCATACTCCGCCGTCGCGTCGAACTCCACGAACATCGCCTGACCGCGATCGACCGACGGCTGGCCGTCGAAGTACCGCGTCTTCGCCCCCTCGATCTCCAGCGATGTGCCGCCCCACCGCAGCACCCGCCACGGACCGAAGCACGCGAGCCGTCCGTACCGCTGCGCATCACTCGCGTCCCCGCCCACCGCTTCGCGGATCACTTCCCACTTGCAGTACGCCGCGGGATTCGCGATGCACACGATCGACGGACGCACGCCGGCAATCTTGTCGGCGTAGTCGTCCATGAAGTCCGTCGCCGCATTCCAGAAGACCAGCCGCTGCCCGCCCTGCGACTGCGGCGGCGGTTCAAGCCATCGCATCCCGTTGGTTTCAACGAGGACCGCCTGCCCGATCATCCCCACGCACGCCACCCCGACCACCCGCCGCGTCTTCAGCGCGACCCGAGGCAACCGGACGAACTCGATCGGCTTATCCGCGTCCGGCGCAAAGCTCGACGGCAGGTACGGCTGCCCCATCAGCGCGAACAGCCAACTGAAACTCAAGAGCAGCACCGCCACCAGCCCGTACACCAGCGCCGGCACCCAGTACACGAACTGCATCACGTACAGGCGATCCGTGGTCGCTCGCCCCAGCGCCCACGCGGCAACCACAATGCCCGCGAGCACAATCAGCAGCCAGGAGATGTGTCGGAAGTTCTTTCTGAGCACGCGAGCACCACGGTGAGGCAACAGTGTACCACGTTCGGGGCACTACGCTCGCTGCGCTTCAACACCACCCGGGTACGAAATCCGTCCGTGGTACATACTGGCCACCGTCCGCGAAACCGAGTCGCAGATCAGGTTCAGGTCCCGCAGGGTGATCTCGCAGTCCTCGAACTGCCCGTCCATCAGCCGCTTGTTCGCGATCCCCCGCACCAGCGACTCAATCCGCGACGGTGTCGGATCCGACATCGCCCGGGCCGCCGATTCCACCGCGTCCGCCACCATCAGAATCGCCGCTTCCCGCGTCCTGGGCTTCGGCCCGTGGTACCGGTACTCGAACTCGTCGGGCACCTGCGACTCGTCGCCCTCTTCGCCCCGTGCCTCATCCGCCCGCCGCTTTGCACGGTGGTAGAAGAACTCAACCAGTGTTGTCCCGTGGTGGCTCTCGATGAAGTGCTGAATGTTCCGGGGAAGCTTGAACTCCCGCGCCAGCTCCATCCCGTCCTTCACGTGCCCGATCACGACCAGCAGGCTCATCGCCGGGCTCAGCTTGTCGTGCCGGTTGAACCCGCCCGCCTGGTTCTCCACGAAGTACTCGGGCTTGTTCATCTTCCCGACGTCGTGATACAGCGCGCCCACGTACGCCAGCAGGTTGTCGGCCCCGATCGCCTCCGCCGCGGCCTCGACAATCGACGCGACGTTCAGCGAGTGGTTGTACGTGCCCGGCGCCCGCAACTGCAGCTCCCGCAGCAGCGGCTGCTTCGGGTCACGCAGCTCGATCAGCGTCATCCCCGTCGTCACGCCAAAGACCCGCTCGATCAGCGGCAGCAGGAAGAGCGTCGCGCCCCCACCCAGGATCACCGCCGCGCCCGCCAACGCCGCGTCGGTGATGCTCTCCATCAGGGAGTCTTCGCTCAGCGGCCGGTCGATGAAGCTGATCACCAGCGTCGCCAGCGCCACGCCACCCCCGGAGATCACGCTGGTCCGCACCAGGCTCCCGCGGTCGCGGATCTCCTTCAGCGACCACACTACGCACGCGATCCCCGTCACCATCACCACCAGCGTCCCCACGTCCGCCCTGATCGCCACGCACACGAGCACCCCGTGCAGCAGCCCGTACGCCAGCGCCGCCCGGCGGTCGTACGCGATCGTCATCAACAGACTCACCAGCACCGTCGGCACCGTCGCCGACACCGCGATGAACTCCGGCCGTCGCGCCGAGAAGAAGCACGCCCCCGCCAGCGCCAGCAGCAGCACCGCCGCGATCCCCGCCATCCGCGACGCACGCGCCCACGCACGCTGGCAGAACAACGCCGTGTACCCGCCCAGCCCGCACGTAATCCCAACCGACAACGCCGCAACCCCGAACCACTCCAGCCACAACTGCCACGCCGCGCGGCTGCGGCGATGCTCGCTCATTTCCTTCGAGTACAAATCCGCCTGCGCCTGCGTCAGCTTCTCCCCCCGCTGAAAGATCACCTGCCCCGCCGGGCTCACCGCGATCACCGGCTCCACCGCGTCCGCCGCGGCCTGCTGGTCCTGCGCCGTCAACGCCGCGTCGTACGTGAACAGCGGCTTCGCGTCCGCCATCAGTCGCGCAACGACCATCGTTCGCAAGACCCCCGTGAACCCCGCGAGCCGCGCACTGTCGTTCGCCGCGTCCGAGAGCATCTTCTCGTCGTCGACGTTCACAAGGTCCCGCCGGAACACCTGCGACGATTGCCCGTCCACCACCAGCTTCACGTTCGGGCTCGACCCCTCCTGCCCCTGCAACTGCCACGTCTGCTTGTCCAGCCACGGTTGCCGCGCCAGCGTGCTCCGCAGCGCCGAGACCTTCTGCACCCACGCGCTCACCGGTGCCCCGTCACTCTGCTCCGCCCGCAACGCCTCCAGCCCCTCCTGCGTCATCGCGAACAGCAGCCGCACCGTTTCCGGCAACTCGCTGAGCGTCGCCGCGCCCGCCGCCTGCCGGGGCAGATTCTCAATCGAGCTCGCGATCGAATCCAGCAACGCGATGTCCGCAACAAACACGCGCGGCGTCGCTTGCCTTGCCTGCTCCCGAGCTTGGTTCGTCTGCGCCCCGTCGAGCGAAGTGACTTTCACCCGCACCAAGCGGGTCTCGTCCATGACTCTCGAGACCGCAACCAACGGCTGCTGCCTGGTGATCTCCACCGTCAAAGCCGCCAACGCCGCAAACACAATCGCCACAATCAGACCCGCCCCCAGCCGCGGCGTCGCCAACACATCCACCACCCGCGCACGCAGCCCGCTGTCACCCAGCAACGCCTCCGCCAAGTCCGGGCGGCGAGAGCGCACGCTCCTGACAAGCGATTCGATCCGAGACGGGCGTGACGGTTCTCTTGACATCCGTTGGGGCTTCGCTCCGAGGGAGCATTATCTCATCGGTCCGACCCCCGCGTCGGGTTTTGTGTTATCGGGCCCGTTTGGTCTTTGTGGGGGCTGGTTCTTCGCCGTAGGCCTCGATCACCCGCTGCACGAGGTCGTGCCGCACCACGTCCGTCTTGTCCAGGCCCACCATCGCCACCCCCGGCGTACGCCGCAATACGTGGGCCGCGTCGATCAACCCGCAGTCCGCCGGGTTCTCGAGGTCGATCTGCGTCACGTCCCCCGTCACGACCATCTTCCCCCCGTGCCCGAGCCGCGTCAGGAACATCTTCATCTGCCCCTTCGTCGCGTTCTGGGCTTCGTCCAGGATGATCACCGCGTTGTTCAGCGTCCGCCCCCGCATGAACGCCAGCGGAACCACCTCGACCACGTCGTTCTCCATGAACCGCCGGATCGTCGGGAAGTCCATCATGTCATGCAGGGCATCAAACAGCGGCCTCAAGTACGGATTCACCTTGTCCCGAAGGTCCCCAGGCAAGAACCCGAGCCGCTCGCCCGCCTCCACCGCCGGCCTCGCCAGCACGATCTTCTTCACCCGCCCTTCCTTCAACAGGTGAACCGCCGCGGCAACCGCCAGGTACGTCTTCCCCGTCCCCGCCGGGCCGATCGCGAAAACCAGATCATGGTCGCGGATCGCCTCCAGGTACCGCTGCTGGTTCGCCGTCTTGGGTTTGACGGGCCGTCCGGCGGCGTACACGTTCAGCCGCCCGTCCCACTCCCGCAAATCGGGGGGCGGCGAGGAATCGGCGTCGATGGGGTCGCCCCCGCGCCGACCCGCGGCACAGTCGCCGATGATGTTCAGCACGTCCTGACGCGACGGCGCACGACCCTCGGAAGCAGCCTCGACCAGTTGGTCCAGCACCGCCCGCGCCAGAGCCACAGGGGCGCGATCGCCCCGAAGCGTGATCACCGACTGGCGCGCCGTCACGCCGACGCCAACCGCCTCGCGGAGGATCTTGAGGTTGCGTTCGGCGGGGCCTAGGACCGCGACGCGGTCGGTGCCGACGGGGAGTTTGATGAAGGCTTCCAAGGTGAGGTTGGGGTTCCGGGGGTGCGAGGGGAAAGGACCGTGAAAGGTTAGGGTGGGAGCGGGTGGGGGAGTGTTGGTACTCTTTGCGCCTATGCGCATCATGAACCTCGCCGTGCCGGTTGCCCTCTCCCTCGCGTCGGTCGCCCTCGCCGGGCCGCGCGAGGACGTCGAGGCCCTCCTGGGCTCGATGGAATCCGCGGTACTCGCCGGCGACGCCACGCGGTACATGTCCCTCGTCGATCCCGCCAACGCCTTCTTCGTCCAGGAGCAGAGCGAGTGGGCCAAGGACCTCGCCGCCAACACCCCCGAGCTCTTCGACCTCGTGATCGGCGGCGATGCCTCCGAGGACGCGACCATGGCCGGGTCCGACGCCGAACCCATCTGGGACGACTCCCACGCCGTCACGCCGCTCACCATGGTCTGGAAGCTCAAGGACGAACCCGAGCAGCGCGTGAAGTTCCCCGCCGCGTTCCACAAGCGCGACGGCCGCTGGACCTACGCCGGCGAACACCTCGAGGAACTGGTGAAGGACGGCTTCGTCATCCGGTATCCCAAGGGCTACGACAAGGTCGCCGAGCAGATCGCCGAGGCCTTCCCGGTCGCCAAGGCCCACGTCGATAAGGGCTTCGAAATCACCAACACCCGCACCGAGCACATCAAGCTCTACGACAAGCGCTCCGTCCTCCAGGCCTCCGTCTACCCCAGCATGTACAAGACCGACCTGACCCTCTCCGGCTGGAACGAGAAGGGCGAGTCGATCAAGTTCGCCACCTGGTACACGGGCAGCGTCGCCGGTTGGACCAAGGCCTTCGCCCACGAGTACGGCCACGTCGGCACCTGGGAACTCGGTGATCAGGCCAAGGGCCTCCCGTGGTGGGTCGCGGAAGGTGCCGCCGAGCTCGCCGCCGAGGACTTCCCCCCCAACACCCGCGACCGCGTCCACCGCTGGGCTGTCCGCCAGATGGCCGAGGGAACCCTCGCAAGCTGGGACGAGATCACCGATTACCGCACCACCGCCCGCTCGCTCCGTGGTCACCCCTACCACCAGGGGCATTCCTTCATCGGGTACATCTCCGACCGCTTCGGCCGAATTGACCGCAACGCCTGGCTCGCCGCGCTCTGCGCCGGCAAAACCCTCGACGACGCCAGCCGCGCCGTCCTGGGCTCTTCCTTCGCCGAGCTCGACGCCGCCTGGCGAGCCACGCTCCAACCCGAGCCCGGCGCCGCCCCCGTCGATACCCACGAACAGGAACTCGCCGACATCGAGCGCACCATCACCTCGATGGAACGCGCGGTCCTCGCCGCGGACGTCGACGGCTACATGGCCAACATCCTGAAGGGCGACGCCGAGTTTGAGCAGGAGCAGCTCAACTTCGCGAAGGACCTTCTCCGCAAGAAGCCCGACGCCTTCGACATCCAGATCACCGCCCCGGAGTTCTCCGATGGCCTCGCCCGCACCAAGATGACCATGGTCTGGCACATCCCCGACCAGCGTGCCGAGGGTGACCGCACCGTGAGCTTCGACATCAAGTTCGTCCGCGAGAACACCCGCTGGCTCTACGCCGGCGAAGATTGGCTCATCCACGACGGCGGCAGCGTGCTCGTCTACTACCCCAAGGGCGGCGAAGAGCGCGCCAAGACCGCCGCCGAATCCTTCGACGCCGTCCGCGCGAGCGTCGTCGAAGGCTTCGAGCTCCAGGGCACCGCCTTCGAGTCCCACCGCCAGAAAATCAAGATGTACCGCCAGATGCAGCACCTCCAGGCCTCCATCTACCTCTCCTACGAGGACGGCCTCGGCGGCTGGAACGAACCCGGCGAATCCATCAAGATGCTCGCCAGCGGTCGCGGCGGCGACATGAAGAACGTCATCGCCCACGAATACGGCCACTGCGCCACATTCTCCCTGGGCGCCGGCGCCAACAGCATGGCCTGGTGGATCCTCGAAGGCTCCGCCGAACTCGCCGCCGAACCCTTCTCCGGCGGCGGTCGCGACCGCGTCAAGGCCTCCATCGAACGCACCGCAAAGCGCGGCAAGCTCCGCACCTGGCCCGACCTCGCCGACTTCCACACCATCAAGCAGGAAAACTACGGCATGGTCTACACCCAGGGCCACCACATGATGGCCTTCATCGACGAGCAGTACGGTCGCACCAAGCGCGTCGGCTGGCTCCGCGCCATGTCCAACGGCGCCACGATGGACGAGGCCTCCCGCGAGGCCCTCGGCCTCCCCTGGGACGAACTCAACAACGCCTGGCGCGCCGCTCTCCCCGCCGCCGAAGTCGAGCCCAAGCCCGAAGCAGGGGAACAAAAGGAAGAAGGCGGCAAGCAGTAAGGGTCGTGTCGGGGCTTGGGAGGGTTCGGGCTGGGGGCCCCAGTCGGCCGATACTACTGGCATGCCCGGCACACCGCACACCGACCTGAGTCCCGAGCTCCTTGACCACATGCAGCGCATCAAGGCCAAGGCCATCGAGTATGGCCTGGACTTCTACGAGGTCGTTTTCGAGGTCCTCGACTTCGAGACGATGAACCAGATCGCCGCCTACCAGGGCTTCCCCATCCGCTACCCACACTGGCGCTGGGGCATGGAGTACGAGAAACTCAGCCGCCGCGACGCCTACGGCCTCGGCCGAATCTACGAAATGGTCATCAACAACGACCCCTGCTACGCCTACCTCCAGGAAAGCAACGCCGTCACCGACCAGAAACTCGTCATGGCCCACGTCTACGGCCACGCCGACTTCTTCAAGCACAACCTCTGGTTCAGCAAGACCGACCGCAAGATGATGGACCAGATGGCGAACCACGCCACCCGCATCCGCCGCCACGTCGAGCGCCAGGGCCAGGACGTCATCGAACGCTACATCGACGCCTGCCTCACCATCGAACACCTCATCGATCCCCACTCCATGTTCGTCCAGCGCGAGGACTCCAGATCCGGCGCGCGCCCCGAAGAGGGCTTCAGCGCCGACCGCCTCCCCGCCAAAGACTACATGGACCCCTTCATCAACCCGCAGGAAGAGATCGATCGCCAGAAGAAGGAATACGAAGAGAAGAAGCGCGCCGAACGCACCAAGTTCCCCAAGCAGGCAACCCGCGACGTCCTCCAGTTCCTCCTCCGCTACGCGCCCCTCGAAGACTGGCAGAGCGACATCCTCTCCATCGTCCGCGACGAGGCCTACTACTTCGCGCCCCAAGGCATGACCAAGGTCATGAACGAAGGCTGGGCCACCTACTGGCACAGCAAGCTCATGACGCAGCACTTCCTCGAAGCCAAGGAGATCATCCACTACGCCGACCAGCACTCCGGCGTCGTCCACATGCCCCCGGGTGGCTTCAACCCCTACAAGATCGGCGTCGAACTCTTCAAGGACATCGAGCGCCGCTGGAACAGCGGCCAGCACGGCCACGACTGGGAAGCCATCGACCAGATCGGCTCAAAGGAAGCCTTCGACGACAAGTCCATGAAGGGCCGCCAGAAGATCTTCGAAGTCCGCCGCATCTACAACGACGTCAGCTTCATCGATGAGTTCCTCACCGAGGAGTTCGTCGAACGCTTCAAGATGTACCAGCACAAGCGCGACCCCAACACCGGCGAAGTCCAGATCGTCAGCCGCGACTACAAGCGCGTAAAGATGACGCTCCTTCACCACCTCACCAACATGGGTCAGCCCTTCATCTACGTCGTCGACGGCAACTACCTCAACCGCGGCGAGCTCTTCCTCGCCCACAAGTTCGCCGGACTCGAAGTCGATTCTGCGAAGGCCGAAGAAGTCCTCCGCAGCCTTCGACTCATCTGGGGACGCCCCGTCCACCTGCAGGCCCGGATCAACGACGACATGTACCTCATGTCCATCGGCGACCTCGACTCAAAGACCAAGCGAGAGAAGATCTCCGACGACACCCCCGCCCCCGCCCACATCGTCCTCTGACCCCGCCTCTTATCCCATCCCCACCAGTGCCGCGTTCGTCGGGTACCGCTTGAGCGCATCCAAAAGCCGCTCCACCTGCATGTGCCCCTGCATCGAGTGCAGCCGCGACCGCAGCGCGGTCACCGTCTTCATCTCCGCCTCCGGTACCAGCTTCTCTTCCTTACGCGTGCCGCTCTCCGCGAGGTTGATCGCCGGGAACATCCGCCGCTCCGAGATCTTCCGATCCAGGATCAGCTCCATGTTCCCCGAGCCCTTGAACTCCTCGAAGATGATCTGATCCGCCGCCGAGCCCGTGTCCACCAGACAGCTCGCGATGATCGTCAGACTCCCGCCCTCTTCCGTGTTCCGTGCCGCGCCGAAGATCTGCCGCGGCACCTCGAGCGCCCGGCTGTCCAATCCGCCCGACATCGTCCGCCCCGAGTTCGCGTGCTTGCGGCTCTGGTTGAACGCCCGTCCCAGCCGCGTCAGCGAATCCAGCAGGATTACGACGTGCTTCCCACACTCCACCATCCGCTTCGCCGACTCGATCGTCCTCAGCGAAACCTCGATGTGCTTCTCAACCGTGTGGTCGTTGCTCGACGCGATCACGCGGCAACGCGCCTTCGGCGGCT
Organism: Phycisphaeraceae bacterium; assembly: GCA_040374335.1. Classification (GTDB taxonomy): domain Bacteria; phylum Planctomycetota; class Phycisphaerae; order Phycisphaerales; family UBA1924; genus JBEIUO01. The sequence continues at coordinate 1,368 of JBEIUO010000008.1, read as the reverse complement.
GCGCCTGGGCCGCCTCCGCTCCGCCCTCGCGAAACGCCGCCTCGCCTCGCGCCAACATCTCCCGCCCCAAAACCTCCGTCTCCGCCGCCGCGAACGTCCGACGGAAATCCGTCACCTCTTCCGGCCGCTCGTCCACCAGCAGCACCACCACCTCGATGTCCGAGTGGTTCCGCAAGAGCGCCGTCGCGATGTCCTTCAGCAGCGTCGTCTTCCCCGCCTTCGGCGGCGACACAATGAGCCCGCGCTGCCCACGCCCGATCGGACAAAACAAGTCGATCAACCGACAACTCGCCGGACACCCCGGATACTCCAGCGTCAGCCGCGGCTGCGGGTCGATCGACGTCAAATCCTCGAAGTTCTGGCTGTTCGCCGGCCGGCTCAACAGGTTCCCGTCGACGTCCACATAGGGTGGACCCTGGGGCTGTCGCTGCTGCTGCTGCTGTCGCTGGCCCTGCTGATGCCCCTGCTGCTGCTGATGTCGCTGGCCTTGCTGATGCCCCTGCTGCTGCTGTCGCTGACCTTGCTGCTGACCCTGGCCCTGATGAGAGCCTTGGCCGTGCCCCTGGTTCTGGTGCTGGCCCTGATTCTGGCCCTGACCTTGCCCCTGACCCTGGCTCTGGCCCTGCCCTTGGTTCTGGCCCGGGTTCTGGCCTTCGTTCTGGCCTTGACCCTGGCCGCCACGGCCGCGCCTTCTGCGCCGCTTGCGTTTTCCGCCCATTTCCACGAAAGCACATCCTTCGACCCAATGCGCTGGGCCAGCTTTCCCCATACCTCCGGCGCGAAAACCGCGACGGAACCACCACGTGATCGCCTTCGCAACTCCGCTTCCCCCCGGCGGCGTGCAGCCCCGGAACCAAAGGGAATCGAATCGGTGGCGCGGCCCTGAGCGGAGTGGCTTGGGGCCGGTGATGACATCCTCGAGCTACGACCAACCGAAACGGAACACTTCCGATCCGGAATCGTGGCCATTCGGCGGGTCACCAGCCCCGGTCCTGCGGGCTCGGCCCCCTTGGGGGGGTCGGCGGCTGGAGGGGGCCTTTGAGGCGGCGAACCCGACAAGTGAATCAGAGCAGAATAGGCGGCCCGTGTCAAGCCGCCCCGCCACGGTAGAATCGCCCCAGTGGAAATCGGACTTGAGCCCAACAGGGCGATCTCCACACGAAACCGGGGTCCACGACCGACCCCCATACGCCCAGGAACGGACCCCACGTGGGAAAGAAGGGTAAACAAGCCGAAATCAAGCCGAAAGCGGTCAGCGAAAGCCCCGCTCCGGCCATGCACATCTTCAAGGGCCTCCCGGTCTCCGCCGGAATCGTCATCGGCCGCGTCCTCGTCGTCGACGACGACCTCCGCCGCGTCGCCCGTCGG
>JBEIUO010000337.1:0-4048 GCA_040374335.1 Phycisphaeraceae bacterium | reverse complement strand
GCCTGTGATGATCATGCCGAGGCGGGGAGCGCTACTGATGGGAGAATTAGCGAAGCGAAGAGGAGAGAGGCTGCGAGGAGCGAGCGGGCGGGGGTGGACATGGGGGCCTCCGTGGTTTGACTGCCCCGAATTCTACCGGGGAGGTGGGAGCGACGGGAGGGGAAATCGCGGGGTATGCTCAGGGCACTTGCGGAGGTACCAGATGAAGAAGCGGATGTTGGCGGCGGCGTGTGTGATGCAGGCGATGAGCGGCCTCGCGTTCGGGCAGGAACAGGCGGCGGAGACAGCCGCGGCGGCGGTGGAGGCGGGACCGCGATGGACGCTCCGCGTGGAGCCGGCGGTGTTGTTTCTGGGGCCGGCGGGGACTGTGAAGCTGCCGGGCGGCGCGGCACCGACGGTGACGGGGGGACCCAAGGGCGGGGGCGTGGGGATCCAATCGCTGGATGGTGGGAACGCGGAGGAGTTTGATCTGCGGGATGTGGACATCGACACGCCGGAGGCGTCGCTGGCTGGGGAGATTCACCTTGGGCGCGGGGACTGGCGGTTCCTGCTGCGGATGGTGGACTTTGCGGGCGACCAGGAGACGGATGCGAGTGCGGACGGGACTGTTGGGGGGTTCGTGTACGCGGACGGGGACGTGATCGAGACGTCGCTGGACTATGCGCAGTTTGAGTTTGAGGTGGGGTACTCGTTTGCGAAGCGGTCGATGTCGCCGTACGAGGGCGGGTACAAGCTGCACTCGAACTTCGAGTTGATCGGCGGTGTGCGGGTGATCGACGTGGACTGGGAGTTGGTGAACGCGACTGGGGGTGACAGCGCGGACGCGTCGGAGACGTTTGTGGAGCCGCTGGGCGGTGTGCGTCTGACGATGGAGCTGTACGAGGAGTTCGATATTGATGTGCAGGTGACGGCGGGCGGGATGCCGTTCGGGGACAAGTCTTCGATCACGGTGGACGCGATGGTGGGGGGCGTGTGGCGGCCGTTCGAGAACTTTGGCGTTCAGGTGGGGTATCGGTTCACGGGCCTGAACATGAAGAGCGAGTCGGATGAAGGGGACTACGAGTGGGACGGCTCGATGGCGGGGCTGTACACGGGCGTGGTGATTCAGTTTTGAGAGAAGGCCCATAGTGCGGGGTGAGCGGGAAAGTCAAGCGTGGGGGCGGGAATCGTTGGATGGTGGATGGGTTGAGGAAATTCGGTTGTGAAGTCGCGAGCGTATTGACGCGGGGCCGGACGCGCGCGATACTCCTCTCCCACGCCGGGCTGGTGGGTTCGGCGTGAATGTAAGTGGTGCAGAGAGCAAGGGATTTAACTGCGGCGGGATACGGTGGGACTCGGTGGTGGGCGGGGGCAGGGTGGTCGAGGATTGACAGTTGAGAACGGCTTCCGACGCGCGGAACCCCTGGAGGGGTGACGACGCGCCTGGGGCGACCTTCGCCGAACATCGTGTGCTTGCCGCGAGGAATGGACTCATGGCGACGATTACCAAGAAGCAACTCATCGAACGGATCAGCGAGCGCACGAAGGTGAAGCGCGGGGACGTTCGTAAATCGATTCAGGAGTTTCTCGATCAGGTGATCGGGGAGTTGAAGAAGGGGAACCGTCTGGAGTTCCGGGACTTTGGCGTGTTTGAGGTGAAGGAGCGGGCGGCGCGGGTGGCGCAGAATCCCAAGACGCTGGAGCGGGTGACGGTTCCGGCGAAGCGGACGGTGAAGTTCAAGGTGGGGCGTCTGATGCGTGACTCGATCGAGTTGGGCGCGCCGGATGCGAATCGTGGGGATGCTGGTCGGACCGAGGCGCACAAAGAGATCAAGATTCAAGTGCCGGCGAAGGTCGGGGCCTGAGGTGGATCGGAATGGCAGCAAAGCTCAACACAGTGAAGCAGCAAATCAGGAAGGCCTGCTGCTGTGAGGGTGGTGGGTTTGCGCGGGGGTGCGGGGGTTGGAGATCGGGGTTTTGGTTGGTGGGGTGAAGACTGGTGGTAGCGGGCGGGGCGGGGGTTGATCTGCTACCATGGGGTCTATGTCGAAGAACACTTTGAGCAGTGGCGTGTCGCGGATGCGGCGGGCTGTGAGAGCCGCGGTGATTTGTCTGTGCGCGGGTGGCGCGGCGCTCTCGCCTGTGGCGAGTGGTGACGAGTACCTGAGCCAGGCGAACCGAGGGTATCTGGCTATTGCCACGGACAAGCGGTCCGACCTGGTGATGCTGCCGCTGGTGGCGAAGATGGACGCGACCCCGGGAGCGGTGGGGGAGTTGGGGAGCGCGGCGATGCTGCCCGCGGACGTGGGTGCGTTCGCGGAGGCGCGTGCGTGGGCGGAGAAGCCCGCGCAGCGTGCGGTGCTCGAGGGTCTGGACAAGGTGACGAAGGCGACGAAGTGGAAGGAAGCCTTTGCGTGGGGGCTGCCGTACGGGGTTGAGAACGTACCGGTGGAGTTGGTGGAAGCGCGGATGTACTCGGAGTTGGGAGATCCGCCGACGCTGGCGGCTGCGCGGCATTTCTGGCTGCCGGAGATGGAGCGGGTGGCGTGTCTGGTGAATGTGGAAGCAACGAGGCTGGCGGCGGACGGGAAGCCGACGGAGGGCGTGGAGGTGCTGCTCAAGTGGGCGCACCTGTGCCGGCAGTTGATGGATCGTCAGATGATGACGGAGTCGCGCTGGGGCGGGGCGCACATGCTTCAGGCGTTGGAGCGGGTGCGGGACGTGGCGTACGAGGACATCCGTGGGAAGCGGCTGATGGACCCGGCGAAGCTGCCGGATCAGATTTCGAAGTTTGGCGGGGAGTCGATGTTTGATCTGGGGCGGATGCAGATGCCGCGCGGGGATTGGCTGGCGGCGAGCCAGGTTGCGGCGCGGGTGTTCGACGCGAGCGGCGCGGTGAACACGGGGAACTTCGGGCCGACATTGGCGAAGCTGGGGGCGACGGAGTATCCGCTGCGGCTGTTCGCGGAGTCGGCGCGGTGGCGGTCGGCGGCGGGGTCGCACGCGGATGGAAAGGACACGCTTTCGAAGATCAAGAGCGTGCAGGACGACTTTGCGTCGCGGTGGAACCTTGGGTGGTTCGACAAGCGGCACTCGGCGTTGACGGAGTACGAGCGGCTTCGGTCGGCGCGGTTCGCGTTGATTTCGCGGGCGATGCCGGACATGCGTGAGCTGTTTGACCAGCGTCAGTTGCTGATCGTGGAGATGCAGGGGACGCAGCTGTCGCTGGCGTTGTCGGGGTACGTGATCACGAACAAGGACTTCCCGCCGCAGTTGACGGCGATCCGGCCGAGGTGGGTGGTGGGGATCGGGGCGGATCCGTTCAGCCGCGACGTGGTGAGCAACCAGCGGAGCATCCCCGAGTACATGATCCCGATGAAGCGTCGGCTGGGGATGCCTGAGAAGGAAGAGCCCAAGCCGCACGAGATGGACATTGTGCCGGCGACGGGGAGTCCCTTCGCGACGAAGCTCACGAACACGACGTTCATTTTGTACTCGGTGGGTGCGGACAGCGTGAACCACTTCGCGAAGCGTGTGCAGAACACGACGAAGGTGGCGGCGGGGAGCGACTACCTGATCTGGCCGCCGGTGATCAGCCTGCACCGCCAGCACCTCCGGGATTCGCAGCAGTTGAAGTGATGTGGAAGGCAGGAGCGCACGGATGTCGGACACGGCTCACAAGGTGGTGATCATTGGTTCGGGGCCCGCGGGATGGACCGCGGCGATCTACGCGGCGCGGGCGCAGCTGCAGCCGATCGTGTACTGCGGGGTTCCGAAGCAGGATCCGGGTCCGGTGCTGCCGGGTGGTCAGTTGATGCTGACCACCGAGGTGGAGAACTACCCGGGGTTCGAGCATGGGGTTGAGGGGCCGGACCTGATGGACAAGTTCCGCAAGCAGGCGGAGCGGTTCGGGACGAAGGTGATCGAGGACGACGTCGTGAAGTGCGACTTCTCGGGTCGGCCGTTCGTGCTGCACACGGCGGAGGGGAAGCAGGTGCGGGCGCACTCGGTGATCATCGCGACGGGAGCGACGGCGAACTGGCTGGGTCTCGACAACGAGATGCGGCTG
>JBEIUO010000808.1:0-1610 GCA_040374335.1 Phycisphaeraceae bacterium | reverse complement strand
TGTATCCTTCCGCCCACTCGAAGTTGTCCAGGATTGACCAGTGGAAGTAGCCGCGAATGTCGGCGCCTGCTTCGACGGCGCCGTGCAAGGCACGCAGGTACCGGCGGGTGTAGTCGACGCGTGCCGTGTCGAGAACGCGGCCATGTTCATCGGGCCAGTCGTGCGAGGACATGCCGTTCTCGGTGATGTAGACGGGCAGTCCGTATCGTTCGTGCAGGAAGCGGGGGCCCCAGTGCAGCGACTGAGGCTCGATGGTCCAGTTAAAGGCCGTGCGTGCGGCGCCGGGCACGGGATCGACCGCAACGGCGAGACCGTCACGCTCCACGACGGGCGTGCCGGTGTAGATGTTGACCCCGTAGAAATCGATCGGTTGGCAGATCGTCTTCATGTCCGCCTCGGGGAATCGGGGGACGTCGGAGCCGTACTCGCGCAGCCCGTCTTCCGGGTAGTGGCCGAGGCACACCGGGTCGGCGAACCACGTGTTGTTCCAGAGGTCGCGCTTGGTGATCGAGAACGTCGCGGCACGGGCGGCGGCGATGGTTCCGGGTGCGTTGTTCGCCGGGAACTGCACGTGACCGACAGGAGCCCAGCCGATCGTGGCGGGCGTCCTCGCGTGCGTACGGATCGCGGCGACGGCCATTCCGTGGGCGCGGAGAACGTTGTGGGCAGCGAGCAACTGCTCCGAGAGCGGGAGCTTCACACCGGGGGCGTGCGTGCCGTCGCCGTGGCCGAGCTGGAGGAACACCTGCGGCTCGTTGATCGTCATCCAGTTCGAAACGCGGTCAGAAAGCCGTCGGACGAGGTGGCCGGTGTACTCGGCGAACCACCGTGCACTGTCACGGTTGAGCCACCCGCCCTTGCGGTAAAGCGCAAGCGGGTAGTCCCAGTGGAAGAGGGTGACCCAGGGATCGATGCGGTGCTGAAGGAGCACGTCGACGAGCCTGTCGTAGAAGTCAAGGCCCTGCGAGTTTACCGCGCCGTCACCGTCGGGCATGACGCGGGGCCACGCGATCGACAAGCGGTATGCCTTCAGGCCCATCGCCTGCATAAGGCGGACGTCCGACTCCATCTGCGCGAAGTGGTCGCAGGCGACCGCCCCGGTGTGGCCGCCGTGCACCGCCCCGGGCTTGCGGCAAAAAGCATCCCACACGCTCTCGCCACGGAGCGAAGCGCCCGAGCCGCCTTCGATCTGGTACGAGGAGGACGACGCCCCCCAGAGGAAGCCGGCGGGGAACAGGGTTGTCGAATCAGCCTTCTTCATTGGTCATCCTTTGACCGCGCCGGAGGTGAGACCGGCCACAAAGTCACGCTGCAGGAACAGGAAGAGCCCCGCGACGGGGAAGATCGAGACCAGTGTGCCCGCCATCAGCAGGCCGTAGTCCTGGTAGTAGACATTCTTGAGTTGTGCGATCATCACCGAGAGCGGGAACTTGCCCTCGGACTGCATCACGACCTGCGGTGTCAGGTAGTTGTTCCACACGCCGAGAAAGGTAATCAGCAGAAACGCCGAAGTCATCGGGCGTACGAGAGGCAACACAATCGTAAAGAATGTCCGCAGCTCGCCGCATCCATCGCTCCGGGCCGCGTCGATGAGCTCGCGGGGAACTCCC
>JBEIUO010000647.1:0-2433 GCA_040374335.1 Phycisphaeraceae bacterium | reverse complement strand
GGGACCGCGGGGAGGTGTCTGAGGTGTTGCCATATCTGCCGCTAGGGTATCTGAACCAAAGCTCCCTCGCCGGACGCACCCCGCCTCCCGATGCGATACCATGCCCCCAATGGCACGATCGATCCTCAAGTGGGCCCTCTACCTCGCCGCGCTCTTCGCCCTCGGGCCGGCCGTCGCAACCCTCACCGGCGCACTGCGCGACGCCACCGGTGGCCACGCCGCCACCCTGCTCTCCTCCACCAGCCTCGGGGCCGGCCTCCTCGCCGGATTCGTCGCCCTCGCCACCGCCGCAGTCATCGGTGTCGCCGGTTCCAAGACCATCAACGTCGGCACCGGCTGCACCCTCGCGGGCATCGTCCTCGCCTGGGCTGGCTGGCGCCTCGGCTCCCTCGAAGACCTCGCCCGCCTCCCAGACTCCTCCGCACCCCTGCTCACGATCGCCATCGAGAACGGCCTGGTCACCCTCGCCGCCGCGGCAATCGCCTTCCTCTGCGTCAAGACCGGGTCCGGCATCTGGTCCGCCTCCGAAGGCAACGCCCTTGCCTCCAAGCCCGAACGCGACGACCTCCCCAATCTCCCCACCCTCGCCACCGGGTCCCTCGGCGCAATCGTCGCCTCCATCCTCGCCGTCTATTTCATGGCCAACAACGGCTTCAAGGGCCAGACCCTCGCCGCTGCCACCCTCGGCGGCGTCGCCTCCGCCGTCTTCGCCCAGCTCGCCGTCGCGGGCAAGCGCTCCCTCATCACCCCCGTCATCCCCTCCATCGCCGTCGCCCTCGTCGCCCTCGTCGGCCCCATCATCGCCCTCGCCATGCACGGCTCCAAAATCGACGCCCTCGTCTACGCCGGCAAGGTCCTCCCCCTCGCCCGCCCCGTCTCCCTGGAATGGGCCGCCGGTGCACTCATGGGGGTCCCCCTCGGCCTCTCCTGGACCGCCTCCTCAGTCGACCCCCGGGCCGCCGAACGCCAGACCGCCGGCGCGTAACCCCACCACAACCGGAATCCGCGGCAACCCCGGCACCGAACTCCTTCCGCCGGCATCGGTGGTGATGGGCGCGATGACGCCCTATCGTCCCAGTCCATGGCGAGGAAGGCTCCAAACGTGACCAAAGCGATGACGCGTCGGCCCGCAAAGGCGACCCCCCCCACCACCAAGTCCACCCCCAAGCCCGCAGCCAAGCCGGCCGCGAAGCCCGCGCCCAAGCCAGCGGGCATGCCCGACGTCCAGTCCGCATCCGACGTGCGGCAAGTGGCGATCGACCGCGTGGGCGTGAAAGACGTGACCTACCCCATCCGCCTGCGCACCCGCGACGGCGGCGAGCAGACCACCGTCGCCACCATCAACATGTACGTCGCCCTGCCCCACTACCAGAAGGGCACCCACATGAGCCGGTTCCTCGAGGTCCTGAACAAGGAAACCAGCGAGGCCCTCACCCCCGACGACATCCCCGGCATCGCCCGCGCCATCTGCTCCCGACTCAACGCCGAGGTCGCCCACTTCGAGGCCGAGTTCACATACTTCGTCCGCAAGCTCGCACCCGTGACCGGAATGCCCGGCCTGATGGACTACCGCGTCCGCTTCGAGTGCACGGCAAACGGCACCGACGACTTCATCATGAGCGTCGCGGCACCCGCCACCAGCCTCTGTCCCTGCTCGAAGGAAATCTCCGAGTACGGCGCGCACAACCAGCGCTGCCGCATCGAGGCCCGCGTCCGCTTCGACGGCATGCTCTGGATCGAGGAACTCATCGAACTCCTCGAAAAAGCCGCCTCCTGCCCCGTCTTCGCCGTGCTGAAACGCCCCGACGAGAAGTGGGTCACCGAACGCGCGTTCGAGAACCCCAAGTTCGTCGAAGACATCGTCCGCGACCTCGCTGTCGCGCTCGAGGGCGAGAAACGCATCAAGTGGTTCTCGATCAACTCGGAGAACTTCGAGTCCATCCACAGCCACAACGCCTACGCCCAGATTACGCGGGACAAACGCAAGGCGTAACCCCCACAGACCGCTTATGCTTGCGGCATGAGTTCCCGCCCTGAACGCATCACCCAGATGCTCCTCGGACCCGAAAGCGAACAGTCTGAAAAGACCCAGTCGCTCACCGATTCCGACAAGTTCGGCCGCGCAATCTGTGCGTTCGCCAACGACATGGCCGGAACCGGCCTGTCCGGCTACCTGTTCGTGGGCTGCGACCCTTCAGGCCGAGCGTCAAGGCAGACCATCGACGAGAAAACACTCGAGCACCTCGCCTCTCTACGCGACAACGGCAACATCCTCCCACTGCCCGACATGAGCGTCTTCACTTGAGCGAAACAAAGAGCTACAGCCAGTTCCTTGAAGTCAAGCTCTTTGAAGTCAACGTCAGAAAGCTGCTTACGCGGCTTCGTTCCACTGGATTGTAAAATCGCACCAACGGATTGCTCCTGCACAGATCT
>JBEIUO010000038.1:0-9692 GCA_040374335.1 Phycisphaeraceae bacterium | reverse complement strand
GTCGTCGAGGTTGCCCAGCGACGCCGCGATCTCCGAGAACAGATCGATGCTTGCGCTGTACTCCGAGCCGGCCTTCTTCACCACGGCCGCGATCGAGTTGTCGTCGAGTTCTAGCAGCCGCTGCGCCGCGGGCACGCCCGGTGAGGTCACCGTCAGCGGCTGGGCCTCGCCGGTCTTCTGGAGCGTGGTGACCTGCAGCGAACCGGCGACGTAGGCAACGCGGTGGAGTCGGTGAACGGGGTCGGGTCGGGGCGTCGCGGAGGGACGGTCGTGGTGCCACTCGAGCGGGCGCGCGAGCAGGTCGGGCAGACGCCAGAGCCGCATCAACGCCGCGAGCACATCGACGTGCGTGAACTCGAGCGTTTCGAACTCCGTGCGGAAGAGCTTCAGCGGCATGTCGCACGACGCGAACAGCGCGTCGTACGAGGGGCCTACGAGCCGCGACATCAGCGGGATCCCCGCGTCCAGCATCAGGCCCACCACGAACGCCTCGGGCACGAGGCCGGGCGCAGTCTGGCGGGAGAGTTCCGCGGCGAGGCACGCGCGGTACACCGACTGCCCCCATACCTGGCGGGCGAGTTCCTTCGTCCCGCCGCTTGCCGCGGCGCGGCTGAGGTGGAACCCCAGCGCGATGGACTTGAGGCGTTCGAGACCGAGGACGAGGCACGCGCGATCGATGCTGGTGACGGGCTTGCGCTGCGCGAACATCGCGGAGTTTGCGAGCTTGAGCAGGCGGCCGGAGAGCCCCGGGTCATTCTTGATGACCTGGGCGTAGTCCTTCGGGTGGGTGTCGGGGCGGGAGCTCAGGTTGAGCACCTTGAGGGCGACCTCGGGCTGGGTCTGAACGCCGACGCGCTCGAGCCGCTCCGCGAGCTTCTCGTGAAGCGCGTCGATTTCCATCGCCGACAGTTTCGAACGGGGCTTCTGCACGCCGTCTCACTCCGTAGTCACACAAGAGGTCGCCAGTTTCTGGGCAATCGGCTCGTCGTGTGATCCGGATCAGCGAGAGTCCACAATTCGGGTGAGCCCGTCCTTGTTATATCATCTCACGTTGGGATGTCGCCGAGATCGGCCTCGGGGCCGCCCCCGTCTCGGTGGTTGTCGATCGGACCGGTCTTTGACCGGCCCCCGAACGCGCCCCCGGGGCCCTGGTTCGGGGTGAACGGCGCGTCGCCGCCGCCGGCACCCTGCTGGGTCCACGGTGCGCCGCCGCTGCCGCCGCTGGGCGCGGGCCGGGGCTTGGGCTCGGGTAGAGCAGCCTTCGGCGCGGCGCCGTACCCGCTGGGCGCGATGGCGCCCGCGTCGAAGTTCTTGAAGCGCGTCGTGTTGGAGTCCCACACCATCTTCACGACGCCCGTCGGTCCGTTACGCTGCTTCGCGACGATCAACTCCGCCACGCCGATCTTGTCCGCGTTCTCGATCTTCCAGTCCTCGTCCTGCACGTGGTAGTAGTCCTCGCGGTGCAGAAGCATGATGACGTCGGCGTCCTGCTCGATCGACCCCGACTCACGCAGATCGCTCATGCGGGGCCTGTTGCCCTCGCGCGATTCGCTCGCCCGGTTAAGCTGCGACAGGCAGATCACCGGGATGCTCAGCTCGCGCGCCAGCGCCTTCACGCCGCGGCTGATCGCCGACACCTCGACCTGACGGCTCTCGCGGGCCGCGCCGGGCGCGGTCATGAGCTGCAGGTAGTCGATCATGATCATCCGCACGCCGTACCGCTGCACCATCCGTCGCGCCCGAGCGCGGAGCGAGAGCACCGTCAGGCTCGGGGTGTCGTCGACGTAGATCGGGTCCGACTTCAGTTCCTCGGCGGCGATCATCAGGCTCCGGAACTGCTCGCGGCTGAGCCTCGTTCCGCCGCGCAGCAACTGACCCGAGACGTTCGAGCGGGAGCTCAGCAGCCTCTGCACGATCGCATTCTTGCTCATTTCGAGCGAGAACACCGCCACCGGATACTCGCCGGTCTTCGGGCTCGGGTGCGCCGAGCCGCCGCGGGCGACCTGCTCGGCGATGTTCATCGCGAGGCTCGTCTTGCCCATCGATGGACGGGCCGCGATGATGATCAGTTCGCCCGGCTGGAATCCGCGCGTCATCTCGTCCAGATCGTGATACCCCGACGAGAGTCCCGTCAGCTGCGAGCCGCTGAACTCCATGTTCTCGATCCGCTGCATCTCCACGTTGAGCAGTTCCGCCAGGCTCTGCGGATCCGTCGAAGACTGCTCCTGCGCGATGTCGAACACCGACGATTCGGCCTTGTCCAGCACCTCACGCGCGCCGTCGGGCCCGAGCTCGCCCGCGTGGTACGCGTCGTAGAGGATCTGGCCCGCGGCGTCGATCAGCCTGCGCAGCTTTGCCTTCTCGCCCACCAGCCGCGCAAAGTGCGGCGCGTTCGCGGGCCCGGGTACGCTGTTCGCCAGCTCCACGAGGTACTCGCCGTTGCCGACGAGTTCGCTCAGCCCTCGGTCCCGCAGGCGGTCGAGGATCTGCACGAGGTCGCCCGTCTGTCGCGTGTCGTACAGCTCGACGATGGTCCGATAGATCTCGCGGTGGGCCTCCTTGAAGAAGTCCTCCGGCCCCTTCAGGAACCCCAGCACGTCCGGGATCACGCTCGGCTCGAGCAGCATCGAGCCAAGCAGCGACATCTCCGCCTCAAGCGATTGCGGCGGCTGCCGGTCGAACAGTTGCTGCACGCTCGTCTGCGTGGGCCCCTTGAACCGCTTCTTCCAGTCGCCCCGCTCGTTGCCTTCTCGTGGTTCTTCCATACGTGCCACAAAGTACGGCCCCTGCGACCGCCCGAACAGCCCAATCCACTCAGTTTGCCGCAAAGGCTTCCGCCGCAGGTAAATCCACGCTTCTGGTGGATTCGCTGTGACCAGATTGTCGGTTGATGCGCATTCCCCGCATCCCGCCAAACCCCGACCCTCCGCCTGCCGATCTTCTTCCCGCACACCGCCATGCGAGCCTACTGGAGCGACAGCACCCGAACCGTTCTCAAGGACACCTGCCCCGTCCCCGCCTGTCCCTCGGACTCCGCGCTCATCCAGACCCGTCTCGCCCTCGCCGAACCCGCCGACGAACGCCCGCCCGCGTTCCGTGGCATCCCGGGTTCCCACTTCATCGGCACCGTCCACTCCGCCCCGCAGATGCACGCCGCGTGGATCGGCAAACGCGTCGCCGTATCGCCCCTTGTGACCTGCGCGTCCTGCGAGTTCTGCCGCGGCGGCGCGGCGGGCATCTGCTCCTCCCGCGTGGTCATGGGCTACGAGGGACGTGACGGCGGGCTTGCGGAGCTCGTCGTCGCGCCGGTTCGCAACCTCGTCGAACTCCCGCCGCGACTCTCCGACGACCACGCCGTGCTCGCCTGGTCCGTTGCGAAGGCCGCGCGAATCGCGGCCGCGGCGAGGGTCTCGCGCGGGTCGTTCGTCACGGTTTTGGGCGACAGGCCTCTCGCGCTGATCGTCGCGCAGCTTCTCTCGCGGCACTGCGAGCACGTCCGCGTGCTCGGCCACGGCGTTTGGTCGGGTACCGAATGCGAGCGGCTGGGGATTCGGTTTCGGCCCATCGGTGACGTCGGTCGTCGCCACGACCAGCAGGTTGTCGTGGATTGCTCCGGAGGGTCCCTTGCTTCCGTCGGCTCCCAGTTGCTCCGACCTCGGGGCCTGCTGCTCCTGACTTCGACCCTTCGGCTGGAAGCGGGTTTCGATCTCTCCCACACTGCTTCCAGGGAAGCGACCATTTCAGGGGTCTTCGGGGGGAACATCGTGGAGGGCGTCTCGCTCCTCGCGTCCGGTGCCCTCGATGTCACCGGGATGCTGGGATCGCGCGAAGTCCTGCCGACGGCCCTTGCGGCTTCGCCAGCACCCGCTACGCTCGTTCAGTTCGAGCCCGCGGTCGTCCCCATCCCCACTCGCTGAGCCTTCGTTGCAACCCCCCACGCCGAAGCGGCGAACAGGATCCGCACGACCGGTTCCGCCCGTCTCTGTACTCACCTCTCGGAGTTCCCGGTGAACAAGCTTCTGCTCGCCAGCCTCGCGATCACCTTCGCTGCCCTTGCTGGGGTGAACTTCCCCCCCGTGCTGCCGCCGACGACCGAGAACTCGGCACCGCCCGAACCCATGAATCCCGCGGGCCAGCCCGAGGCCGGTGCGCCCACCAAGCGGCCCGAGGTTCCGATCCCGACCCTCGCCCAACCCGGCGACGTCATCCAGGGAACAACGGCCGCCGAAGTCGTCGATACCCGCGACATGCAGCAAGCCTCGACGCTCCCGTTCATCGGTGAGCCGCGGCTTGTGCGGAACATGCTCCCCGCCCACTCGAAGCCAGCGCCGGCCCCGGCGGGTGCGGGCAACGGGCTGATCGCCGGGGAAACGCTCGAGGAGCCCCGCACGAATCCCGAGTCGATGTTCCCGACCATCGGCGCCACCGGCTGGAATCCGCCGGACCCCACGATGGCGGTCGGGCCGCAGCACGTCGTCGTCACGGTGAACGCGACGATCGCGTTCTACGACAAGACTACGGGCTCGGAGACGTTCCGCGCCGGACTCGCGAACGCGGGCGGGTTCTTCGGTGCCCTCGGCGCGGGCGGGTTCGTGTTCGACCCCAAGGTCATCTACGACCACTACGCGCAGCGATTCGTCGTGGTCGCCCTTGAGGTCTACGACCCTGATCAGGCCTGGATCGACATCGCGATCTCCGACGACAACAACCCCAACGGCACGTGGTACAAGTATCGCACCGACGCGGTTCTCGACATCGGCGGTTCGACCGTCTGGTGGGACTTCCCCGGTATCGGATACGACAACAACGCCTACTACGTGACCGGCAATCTCTTCGGACTAAACAACGGCCCGTACGGCGGCGTCGGCTTCCGTGTGTTCAACAAAACTCCGCTCCTCACCGGTGCCGCGGCGACGTACTCCACGCTCCGCGAGGCTGGCCTGTACACCTGCATGCCCGCGTTGCACTTTGGCGCGAACAACGCGGCGTACTTCGCCCACATCGTGAACTCGACCACGGCCCGCGTGTACGCCATCCGCAATCCCATCACCGCGCCGACTATCGTGAGCACCAACGTCACCACGCCTTCGTACAGCGGCGCGATCGGCGCACCCACGGTGAACGGGAGCGAAGTCTCCAACGCGGGCATCACGATGCCGTACTTCCGCAACGGCCGGCTCTGGCTCGTTCACAACGCATCCATCTCGGGACGAAACGTCGCCCGCTGGCACGAGTTCAACCTGAACTCCTGGCCCAACGCAGGGGTTGTTACCCGCGTTCAGTCCGGTGACATCGACGCCGGACCCGGCATGCACACGGTCTTCCCCGCCATCGCCGCGAACGCCGCGGGCGATGCCGGCGTTTCCGTCGGTGTGACATCACCCACGTCGCGCGTTGCCGTCGCCATCGCGGGGCGTCGCGCCGGCGACCCGCTCGGCCGGATGGGCGTGCCCGTCGTGGTGAAGCAGGGCGAGTCCGATGGTGGCGGCCGTTGGGGCGACTACTACGCCGTCGCGGTTGACCCCAACGATGACACCACTTTCTGGGGCATCGGCGAGTACCGCGGCCCCTCGGGCTGGCAGAACTGGGTCTCCTCGTTCACCGTCGCGAGCCAGAGCCTCTGCCACCCCGTCGCCGACGACGCGGGCGTTGCCGAGATCGGCACCACGCCACCGGTGACGCTCGACGTGCTCGCCAACGACTGGCACAGCACCTCGGCCGTCATGACCATCGATTCCTTCAGCGCGACCTCCACACTAGGTGGTACCGTCGCACGCTCGGTTGGGACCGGCCCCGGTGGTCGCGACCGCCTCATCTACACGCCGCCCACGTCCGGTGCGGGTGGCAACGACTCGTTCAGCTACACCGTCCGTGATCCATCCGGAAACACCGCGACCGCCGCGGTCGTCGCGCTCGTCTACAACCCCGCCGACTATCGCCAGCCTGAGAATCCGGCCGTCTTCCGCACGGGGGTACAGGTCGCCTGGTACGACGTCACCGGCGATCCCGCCCAGCTCCCCAACTTTGCGACGCTCACGCCCTACCAGTTCAACCTCGTCGCGAACGTCAATGTTGCCGCGACCGGCGGGACCTTCTCTGTCTCCGGTCGCGCCGACGACTTCGGCGGCGTGTACGAGGGGTACGTCGACGTTCCCACCAGCAGCCTGTACACCTTCTACTTGAACTCCGACGACGGTTCCAAGATGTACCTGGGCGACTCCCTGATCATCAACAACGACGGGCTCCACGGCGCTATCGAAATCGCCTCCGCTCGCGTCGGCCTCCGTGCGGGCAAGCACCGCGTCCGCATCGAGTACTACGACGCGGGCGGCACTGCGCAACTCTCCGCCAGCTACGCCAGCCTCACGCTCGCCAAGCAGGTCATCCCGAGCGCCCGCTGGTTCACCACCAGACCCTGCCCCTCCAACTTCCAGGTCGCGCCCGACGCCGCCGACGGCGAAGCAATCCTCGCCTGGTCTCCCGCGGTCGGCTTCGATCCGCCCTCCACGGTGGTGAAGCGAGACGGCGTGACCATCGCCACCCTTCCCGCCGCAACGTTCACCTTTACCGACGCCCCCACCCTGCCGACCGACGGTCGGCACGTGCGATTCGAGTACTCCATCGAGCCCGCATCGCCCAACGCGCCGCAGTGCGTCCTCACCCCGGCGTCCGTATTGCTCTCTTCCGGCAACGTGCGATTCGCCGAGAACTTCGACGCGATCGCCGACAACGCCGCGCTGGCCGCCGCCGGTTGGCAGAGCGTCTTGTCCGGCACCGTCGCCGAGACCGGCGCCGCGTGGAGCATGGACGGCGGCCGTGCGGCCAACCCGCCGGGCTTCGATGGAAACCCGACCTCCGGCCGGTACGTGATCTCCGACTCGGACCTTTCCACGGGCACCAACGCCACCGGCGGCGGGGCCTCGCTCGACCTCATCTCCCCAGCCATCGACTGCACCGGCCTCTCTCGCGTCTTCATCCACTTCGACGCAGTCGCGCAGCTCAACAACAACGGCAGCGCGATCTTCGATGTCGACGTCCGCACCGCAGCGAATCCGACGTGGACCAACGTCCTCCGTCGCGTCGCCCCGAGCAGAACGTCCCCCGCGCCCGCTGTCACGGTGAACAACGCCGACGGTCTGTTTGGCCGTACCACGCTCGATGTCACCGCACGCGCGGCCAACGCCGCGGGTCTACAGATCCGCTTCCGCCACTACGAGCCCACCGACGACTGGTATGTCGCTATCGACAACGTGATGGTCGACGACGTCAACGCGCCCGCCGGCGGCGCGACCACGCTCTTCGGTCCTCACCCCTTCACTTCGCCCATCGCCGCCCCGTGGCAGATCGTCTCGCCCCTCACCGGTTCGCAAACCTGGGCCATCGCCGATCCCTGCCGCCGCTCCGTCACCAACAACGGCGGCCTCTTCCCGCGCAACGGCGGTCAGGCCATCCACCGCCTTGGCAACGCCTTCGCACTCTGCGACTCCAGTTGCAACCCCACCCTCGCACACGAGGATCTGCTCATCACGCCCGTCGTGAACTGCGACCGCGCGACCCGCGTTTACCTGCACTTCCGCAGCGAAGCCGTCATGACCCCGCCGACGGAGATGGAAGTCCTGCTCAGCCTCGACGGCGGCGCGACATTCCTCCCCGATCCCATCTTCGTCTTCAACTCTGCCTCGCTGCACGACGCCTCGGAAGACCCGTTCTACGACGTGAAGACCCTGCACGCGCCCGACTCGGCGTTCCAGTCGCAGGTCGCGTTCGCGTTCCGCTACGCGAACGCCGGCGGTGGCGTGTTCTGGGGTGTCGACGACGTGAAGATCTCGGCCGACCTCGCCTGCCTGTCGGACTTCAACCTAGACGGCAGTGTCGACGGCGACGACGTTATCGCGTTCTTCGCGCGGTGGGACATCGGCAACGCCGACGTGAACAACGACGGCGGCACCGACGGCGACGACGTCATCACCTTCTTCGGCGCATGGGACGCGGGCTGCTGATCGAAGCCGCCCGTTACTTCTTCACCAGATCGACAACCACCGGCCGGTGGTCCGTCGAGGCCGAGTCCGTCGGGTCCAGCCCGAGCCGCGCGAGCGATTCCTCGCTCAGCCGCGACGTGTCCAGCACGAAGGCGTTGACAACCCGGGTGTTTGCATCGCTGTGCACGAGGTAATCGAGTCGCCCGGGGGCAAACCCCTCTCCGTCGTCCGCCCACGTGTACATCGAGCGATCGCCCAGCACGAAGGCCTCCACCACCGCGAGGTCACTCCCGTCCGAATCCGCGCCCGCACGCAAAAGGTCCAGCGGCGGTCGCGAGCCCACCAGATTCATGTCACCGCCCACCACGCGGATGGCCGACGCGTCCGCCGAAGCCGCCGCCCGCATCGCGCTGGCGATCGCCTTGCTCTCCTCCATCCGCTGCTTGTCCTCGCGGCTGTCCTTGGTGCCGCAGCACTTCAGGTGCGTGCTCCCCGCGATCATCGGCCCGATCGGCGTCGAGATCCGCGCCGCCGCGAACCGCACCGACTTCTGCGAGGTCTCCCCCTTGTCGTTCTTCGCCGGATAGGCGAGTTGCTCCAGCACGCCCTTGAGCGGGTACGCGCTCACCACCACCACGCCGCCCCCGTTCTGCTTTGTCCCCGGTCCCTTGTGCACATGCCAGCCGCCCTCCCGAGGCATCATCGCGGTAAACCATGCCAGCACCGCGGCCTCGTCACCCTCGTCCCACTCCTGGAACAGCATCACATCCGGATCGATCGCCTGGAACACCCGCGCGAACACCTGCGGGTTCTTCATCGTCGATGAGTCGTGCACGTTCATCGTCATCACCCGCACCCCGTTCTCCGGCTTCTGGGGCAGGTCCGCGGTGAACTTCATCGGCGCATCAGCCGCCGCACCGAGTTCGAGCGTGAAGGGATCCGAGTACCCCACGACCTTCCCGCTCGCGTCCTCGATAGCCCATAGTCCCGAGAGCGCGCCCTCGGAACGCATACCCGAGAACGGAATCAGATCCGTCGCGCCGGGCGTGCGTGAGATGCGGGCTTCGTACCAGCTCGAGGAGTACGTGGGAGAGCACAGGAAGTCGAGATCGGACATCTTCACCGGCTGCGCAGTCCCGTACGCGTCAAACGAGGTGATTTGCACGCCGTTCTTCCGCCGACCGTTCGCCTGCATCGGTGAGAACCGAACCTCAAGGTCAACGCCCAGCCGGTCCAACGGCTGCAGGTTCGTCGTCCGCCCCGTGGCCGTGCTCGCGTCGCAGTCCAGCAGCAGCACCATCGATTCAGGCGCAGACTGCAGCGTGAACTGCTCGTTCTCCACGCTCATGCGGAAGTACACGAACTGGTTGTCCGCCGCGACCGCCGCCTCCACCGGCCACTCTCGGGTATCCCCGTCCAGCGTGACGTTCAACAGCCCCTTCACCGCGTTGGGTGTCGAGCGGGGGCCCGAGGCGCACCCGCACAGACCGATCAGAAGTCCGGCCGTGAGGGCGATACGGGAAACGGTGCCGAGAGTGGGGGTCTTCATGGGCTGAACTATGCGCCGCCCACGCCTCAACGGCAAGTCCCCCTCCCACTAAAGCAGCGGTGCCGCCAGACGCGCCGTCCCCTCCCACAACCGGGCCACTAGCGGCCTCCCCCGCAGCCGCCCCAGGTTCACCGTCTGCGAGTCGGCGATGTACCGCTGCTGGC
>JBEIUO010000333.1:0-4077 GCA_040374335.1 Phycisphaeraceae bacterium | reverse complement strand
GTGGTGCTCTTTGGCCCTGGGGCTGGGGGGTGTAGTTGGGTTGTGCTATGATGCGTGGGGTGTGCGTGGGGTTTGGGGTGGTGGTGGCGGGGGCTGTTGGCCTCGCGGGTACGGCTGGGTTTGGGCAGCCGATTCCGGTTTTGAGCCAACTGGAGGCGGGGCCGTACGTGAACTTTGACTCGCCGCCGGTGAGGCCGCTGGCGGTGCGGGAGGATGGGGGGTTGCTGTTGGCGGTGAACACTCCGGCGAACTGGCTGGAGGTGTTTGACAGCAGCGCGATGGATGGGCGGTTGCAGTTGCTTCACCGGATACCGACGGGGCTGGAGCCTGTGTCGGTGTTCTTTGAGCCGGGTACGGACAACCGATTCGCTTGGGTGCTCAACTTCATCAGCGACGACATCACGGTGGTGGATGTGCAGTCGGGCACGGTGGTCGGGGTGATTCCGGTTGGCGATGAGCCGGTGAATGTGGTGTTTGATCCGGAGGGGGAGTTTGGGTTTGTGATCACGCAGGGGCCGGCGCGGATGACGCTGGCGGCGGATCAGGTGGATCCGCGCGGGGCGATGACGGTGGTGCGGGTGCACACGAGGACGGTGGAGGCGGCGTTGCAACTGGACTGCGGGATGCCGCGGGCGGCGGTGTACGACCGGCCGACGCGGCGGGTGATTGTGGCGGCGATGCAGTCGGGGAACGGGACTTCGCTGGTGGGGCATCCGATTGAGTTCACGGATGCTGGGGGTCCGCAGATGCTGCTTTCGCTGCACTTCATGCGGTCGTTTTCACTGCCGTCGGTGTTGTTTGGGGGGAGCGAGTTTGGACCGTGGCCGGATGCGGGGGCGGCGTTGGTTGCACCGCCGCGGGTGGCGAGGATTTCGTCGGCGGGAGGGGCGGATTGGGAGGCGATGGTGGATGCATTCACGCATCCGGACGGGTCGTTGGATGCGGGGGCGGTGGCGTTGTTTGCGGTGGAGTTTGGGTGTACGCCTGCGGAGGCGCATCGGGTGTTGGGATTGATACGGGATGAGCGGCGGGACCCTGTGGACCACGATCTGTTGAGCGTGAACGTGGAGAATGCGGTGGCGCCGGTGGTGACTGGCGTGACGCGAGGGGTGGGGACGACGCTGGCGGCAATGGCGTTTTCGCCGGTGACGGAGCGGCTATTGGTGACGAACATGGAGGCGAGGAACGCAACGCGGCACGAGTCGTCGCTGCGTGGGCGGTTCATGCGGCACGAGGTTGTGTCGATGGCGGTGCCGAACGAGGCGGGTGAGGTTGGGGAGATTTTGCACGCGGATCTGCACGCGTCTGTGCCGAACTTTGATGATGCGGGGGATGTGAATCCGGAGGCGCAGGCGCGGTCGCTGGCGAATCCGACGGACATCGTTGCGGACCCGGTGAAGCCGGTGGCGTATGTGGCGGCGTTGGGGACGGATCGGGTGGCGACGGTGGATGCGGCGAGCGGGGCGGTATTGGCGTTGACGGATGTGGGGCGTGGGCCGCGGGGGCTGGTGGTGGACGGCGCGGGGCAGCGGTTGTATTCGCTGAACCGGACGGATCAGACGGTGACGGTTTTGGATGTGACGGAGACGGCGCCGGTGGTGCTGGGGACGCAGAGTCTGTGGACGCCGGAGCCTCGCGGGGTGGCGGAGGGGCGGGACTTTGTGTTTACGGCGCGGCTGTCGAACAACTTCAGTTCGTCGTGCGCGATGTGCCATTTGGATGGCGGGATGGATGGGTTGGCGTGGGACCTTGGGGATCCGCACGGGACGGAGATGTTACCGGTGCCGCTGGGGCCGGCGGCGTTTACGAATCATCCGTTGAAGGGGCCGATGGTGACGCAGTCGCTGCGGGGGCTGCGGGGGCACGAGCCATTTCACTGGCGCGGGGACCGGCACGCGTTGGAGGACTTTGCGCCGACGTTTGATGGGTTGCTCGGGGGAGAGACACTGGGGGCAAGTGCGACGGCGAAGATGAAGGAGTATGTGATGTCGCTGGTGTATCCGCCGAATCCGTTTTACGAGCGGGACAACAAGCCGATTACGCCGCGGATCACGCAGGGGTTTACGGTGTTTCAGCAGGCGTGTGTGGGGTGTCACGAGATGGAGCACGATGGGGCGAGTCGGCCGATCGGGGCGACGCTGGATATTGGCACGGACATTTCGTTCCTGGCGTCGCAGGTGATGGAGTTCACGCAGTTGCGTGGGGTGCACAAGAAGTTTTATCAGGAGCGGTACAGCGGGTTTGGGCTGCTGCACGATGGGCGGCAGGGGATGGGGGCGTTGGAGGATCCGCTGGCGGAGATGATGAAGGGCGCGTTCTTCGGGGCGATTGCGTTGGACGGGTGTCCGGGCAATCACCCGGAGGCGGACGCGGTGAACACGTCGTTCTTTCTGCGGGCGTTTCCGACGAACGTGATGCCGGTGGTGGGATGGCAGGTGCCGGTGGCGCCGGGGATCGGCGGGCAGGAGTTGGCGGCGGTGAACTCGGCGGTGGTGCGGATGGTGCAGGAGCATCTGTCGGCCCCGTCAAGGTGCGATGTTGTGGCGCGTGGTCGGGTTGGGGGCGAGGCGCGGGGGTATGCGATGGTGACGCCGGGGCCGGGTGTGATTGATCCGACGACGATTGTGTTCGCGGATGATGCGGGCGGGACGGTGACGTTGCAGGATTTGATCGCGAGCGTGCAGGGGGAGGATGGGCTTGCGTTCTTGGCGGTTCCGCCGGGGAGCGGGAACAGGATCGGGATCGACATGGACAACGATGGGTGTCTGAATCAGTTGGATCCGTTCCCGGAGTGGACAGCGGATTGGACGGGTGATCAGGCGGTGGATGGGGACGACGTGATCGCGTTCTTTGCGGACTGGGACGGCGGGGACGGGGACTTCAATCGGGATGGCGGTACGGACGGCGATGACGTGATTGCGTTCTTCGCGGTGTGGGACCTTGGGTGCTGAGCGGGGAGGTGGGTTGATGTCACGCGATGTGGTCGGGGCGATTGGCGCGGAGTTTGGGCGGTACCGAGGGCTGGCGGAGGGGGCGGCGCGGCAACTGACGTTTGCGCAGTTGAGGGAGTCGCTGCGTCCGGAGGTAAACTCGATCGCGGTGGTGATGAAGCACGTGGGCGGGAACTTGAGGTCGCGGTGGACGGAGCCGTTTACGACGGATGGGGAGAAGGCGTGGCGGGATCGGGACACGGAGTTCGTGGACACGTTTGGGAGTCGGGAGGAGCTGGAGGCGTGGTGGGCGGCGGGATGGGGGGCGCTGGAGGGGGTGTTGCAGGTGGTGACGGACGCGGATCTTGGGCGGGAGCTGCGGATACGCGGGGAGGCGCACACGCTGGCGCGGGCGCTTGCGCGATCGGTGGCGCATACGGCGTATCACTGCGGGCAGATCGTGCAGACGGCGCGGGCGGTGGCGGGACGGGATGGGGCGGAGTGGAAGACGCTGACGGTGGCGCGTGGGGGATCGGCGGCGCACAATCGAGGGATGGGGTTTGATGCGGGACGGGGGTCAGGGGGGGGGTAACGAGGGGGACAGGAGGGGGGGAGAGGAGGGGGAGAGGAGGGGGGCTGAACGGGGGGAGGTTGGGGGCTCTACCATTGCGGCCCGCAGAGCGGGGCCCAGGGAGCACTCATGATCAACAACTCAACGGACACGCAGAAGATCATCTACTCGATGCTGGGCGTGACGAAGAAGGTCGGCCAGAAGACGATCCTGAAGGACATTTACCTCTCGTATTTTTATGGGGCGAAGATCGGCGTGCTGGGGCTGAACGGCTCGGGCAAGTCGACGCTGCTGAAGATCCTGGGGGGCGTGGACAAGCAGTTTGATGGGAAGATCGAGATGGCGCCGGGGTACCGGGTGGGGTACCTGGAGCAGGAGCCGCTGAAGAACGAGACGCGGACGGTGGAGGAGGTTGTGCGGGAGGGCGCGTCGGAGGTGACGAAGCTCCTGGAGGAGTACGACCACCTGAACGAGAAGCTGTGTGATCCGGAGCTCTCGCCGGGGGAGATGGAGAAGCTGCTGAATCGGTCGGGGGATCTGCAGGAGAAGCTGGAAGCGATGCACGCGTGGTCGCTG
>JBEIUO010000366.1:0-3837 GCA_040374335.1 Phycisphaeraceae bacterium | reverse complement strand
CACCGGCCGCGGCGCGGGCGGAAGGCGGGGGGGGGCTTTAGCGCGTGCGCGCCTGCGGGCTTGTGGCCTCCAAGCGACTCGAGGCGGCGCTCGTCACGAGCGACCGGCGGAAGCTCGACCAGTTCCAGACCGCGGTGCGCGAGGTGGAGCAACGGATCGACCGTGCCCGCGCCGAAACGGACGAAGCCCCCAAGCCAAACATGGAGCCGCCCGCCGGCATCCCGCGCAAGGCCTCGGCCCACATCGACCTGATGTACGAGCTCATGCTCATCGCCTTCCAGACCGACTCGACGCGCGTCTCGACGTTCATGCTCGGCAACGACGGGAGCAACCGCAGCTACCCGGAAATCGGCGTGAAGGAAGGCCACCACCACCTCTCGCACCACCAGAACAACGAGGACATGATCGAGCAGATCCGCAAAATCGACCGCTTCCAGATCGAACGGTTCGCGAAGTTCATCCAGCGCCTCAGCGAAACGCCCGAGGGCGAAGGGACACTGCTCGACAACAGCATGATCCTCTTCGGCGGCGGTATCGGCGACGGCAACCGCCACAACCACGAGAACCTCCCGATTCTCATGGCCGGTCGCGCGGGTGGCACCATCGAAACAGGCCGCTGCATCCGCTACCCAAAGGAAACGCCCCTCTGTAACCTCTACCTCTCGATGCTCGACCGCATGGGCGCGCCTGTCGAGAGCTTCGGCGACAGCACGGGGACGCTCGAGTTGGCGTAGCACCCCACCCCGCGTACCCTCCCTCCCCATGGGCCCCGCACCACTCGCTCTCTGGCTCTATCTCCCCCTCGCCGCCCTCGCGCTGTGCGGCCTCATCGGCATCCTCTTCGCCCTCTTCTTCGACACCTCGCGCGGCCGCCGGCGCTGTCCGCGCTGCTGGTACGACATGCGCGGAACAACCGGGCTGCGCTGCCCCGAATGCGGCCACGAGGCCCGCACCGAACAAGACCTGCTCCGCACTCGCCGACGCCTTGGTCTCGCGGCGTTCTCGCTCGCACTCGTGCTCCCGCTCCTCGCCTTCTTCGTCATCCGCGACGGGCGGCGCGTCTGGTACGCCCTGCCGCCCAAGTGGTCGACGACGCAGACCGTCAAGGTCAACGGCGTCGTAGCGAAGGCGATGAAGCGCCGCAACCCCGACGAACGTGAAGGCCGCGCGACAGTGACCGGGGGCGGCCCGACAATCGCCGTGACGGACTTCGACGTCCAACTCGGCCTGCCTCTGTGGGATCCACTGACCGGGGCCCCGCTCGCCACGATCGGCGCCGGCGACGACTTCAACAGCGACGGCATCCTCGAAGTCCTCCTCACCCAGTACTCGGGCGGCGCGCACTGCTGCTACACCGTGACTGTGGTCGAGATGTCCCAACCCGCGCGGATCGTCGCGGTCATCGATGCCGGCAACGGCATGACCGCCGAGAAACTACCCTCGGGAGAGATCCTGCTCAACATCCCCGACCAGTCCTTCGACTACTGGCGCGCGCCCCACGCCGGCTCACCCTTCCCCGACGTCTGGTACCGCCTCAAGAACCACCGCCTCGAAGTCGCCATCGACAAGATGCTCGCCGCCGAACCACCCCTCGACGACGTGTCGTTCGGGCCCCGCGCGGAGTTCATCCGCACGATCACCACCACCGACCCCAGGGCCCTCAACGCCGACCTCTGGTCCCCGATGCTCGACTACCTCTACTCCGGTCGCGAGGCCGAGTGCTGGCGGTTCTTTGACGCCTGCTGGCCCGACGACGCCCCCGGAAAGGCCGAGTTCAAGGCCGAGTTCCTCGGCGTCCTCCAGGGCAGCCCCCGCTGGCGGGACTTTGCCGCGGCACGCGAGGCACACCGCAGCGGCGCACTCCCGCCGGCGGCCGGCTTTCCGTCGTCGCTTCCCTAGGCCCCGACGGCCTCCCCGAGTTATCGACAAGATAATCTGTTCCTTGTTCGGACCCCGACCCAAGCATGCCGATAACGAAGGCGCGTGGATGCGCCGCACGTGGCCGGGGAACCGAATCCGAACGGGCGTGCTCGCCTACATTCAGGGCTTGAAGCGGCCCCGAGCCCTTGGAGCAGTCACGTGTCCACCGAACAACCCCTCGCCACGCCATCCCTCAGCAACCCCCTGTCGGCGATCCACCAGCCCGCGTTGGACGGTGTCCGCGGAGTGGCGATCCTCTTGGTCATGATGCGGCACTACTTCGTGAACTTCGAACTGAACTTCGGGAATCTCTCGACGGGCCTCGGCGGCAAGCTGGACTGGCTCGTGTACAACGTCGCTCGAACGGGCTCTGTGGGTGTGGACCTGTTCTTTGTTTTGTCGGGGTTCCTCATCACCGGGATTCTCATCGACACCAAGGAGTCGAAGAACTACTTCCGGCGCTTCTACGTGCGTCGGACCCTCCGCATTTTCCCGCTGTACTACGCGTTTCTCGCTTTCATCTTCTACATCTGGCCGCTCTTGAACATGCCGCCCAACGTCGGAATCAACCCCGAGAGCATCGGAACGGAGAAGCCATGGTCGGATGAACCCTGGTACTGGCTCTACGCCCCGAACATCCTTTTCGCGCTGCGGGGCGAGTGGGGCGGCCTCTCCCACTTCTGGTCGCTCGCCGTGGAAGAGCAGTTCTACCTCATCTGGCCGCTTCTCATCTTCTTCGTGCCACGCCACCGCATCAAGACCCTGTGCGTCACGTGCATCGGCATCGCCGTCGCGCTTCGCATCGTCTGCGCCGTCGCCAAGACCTCCATCGTCGTTCCGTACGTCTCCCTCCCAACACGCATGGACGGCCTCGCCATCGGCGCTTGGCTCGCCATGGCCGCCCGCGAACCCGCTGGACTCGCCGCCGTGCTCCCGAAGGCAAAGTGGCTGCTGGCGGGCTGTGCCGTGGCCCTGCTCGCCATCGTCGGCGTCAGCTTCGGCTCAGGCCGCACGCTCTGGGTGAACGCCGCTGGGGCCACCCTGACTTCACTGTCCTTCGGAGTCGTGGTGCTTTGGGCCGTCGCCCTCAAGCCAACCAACATCGTCCCCCGCATCTTCAGCAACCCGATCCTGCGCCTCTTCGGCAAGTTCGCGTACTGCCTCTACGTCATGCACGGACCGCTCGCGGGCGTTCTCGAGCACCACATCAAGGACGACCAGTTCATCGGTCCCATCGGCGGCTCAATGCTCCCGGGCCGCATGGTCTTCTTCGCCATCAACACCGTGCTCTCGCTGCTCTTCGCGTTTGCGAGCTGGCACCTGTTCGAGAAGCACTTCCTGAAGCTCAAGGACAAGCTCGGCTGACCCAGAAGGTCCGGGCTGCGCGCACTCACCGAGTACGCGGTTCATCCCGCCCCATCCCCTGACCCCTCACACCCCCGGCCGAACGCCCCAGTTTCGCTCCAACTCCGCCGCCATCTCCGGGTGCAGCTCGCGCCCCGATCTCCGCACCGCCGCCGCGATCACCTCGTCGCTCACGATGCTCGGCGCCACCGGCATGTACCGACGATCTGGCATCACACCAACGCGGCTGAGATCCAGCCGGTCCGCCACAAAGCACGTCGCCACCGTCGGGTCCTCGTGAAACCTGGCCGTCGTGTGCAGGCGACACGCGGTCTCGAGCCTCGCGAAACTCGCATCATCCAGCGCGCCAATCGCCACGCGCGACGCCTCACACGCCGGATCGTCCACGGGCTCGTCGCCCGATCGCACTGCCAGCAGCCAGTCCGCCGCGCGGACCCCGTGCGCTTCGTCGTACCCGTCATCCTCGCGGAACGCGTCATGGAAGAGCGCAAACAGCCGGACCACCCGCGCGTCGTCCTTCGCCGCCACCCGATGGGACGGAAACCGCAGCGT
>JBEIUO010000719.1:0-2117 GCA_040374335.1 Phycisphaeraceae bacterium | reverse complement strand
GAATCGATTAACGCTTGCTGAACTGGAAGCGACGGCGTGCACCGGCCTGGCCGTACTTCTTACGCTCGACCTTACGCGAGTCGCGAGTCAGCAGACCGTTCTCGCGGAGGACCGCCTCGAACGTCGGGTCGTAGTCACGCAGGGCGCGGGCGATCGCCAGACGCGTCGCCTGGGCCTGGCCCATGATCCCGCCGCCGTGGGCGCTCACGATCACCTGCATCCGGCCCAGCGTGCCCGTCAGCTTCAGCGAGAGCTGGCAGTCCGTCTGGTCGCGCTCTTCGGTGAAGTACTCCGTCACCGACTTCACCTTGCCCGAGAAGCACTCGAACGTGATCTTCGCCTTGTCGCCGTCGGCCGGCTTCATGCGGATCCGAGCCACCGCAGACTTGCGGCGACCCGTGCCCCACCACCAGCCGTACTTGTCGGCCGGCTTCGCGTCACGCAACGGCTTCACGACCTCGGTCGGCGCGGGCGCCGCCGCGGCAGCCCCGACCACACCAGCGATACCACTCAGAATATTGGACATGGACTTCCTTTCGGTGTGTTCTTGGGAGCTCAGCAGACCGTGATCGCCGTGGGGTTGTGCGCGCCGTGCGGATGCTCGGCGCCCTCGTAGATCATCAGGTTCTTCAGCATCACGCGGGCGAGCCGGTTCTTCGGCAGCATCCGGCGGACGGCGTCGGAAACCAGCAGCTCGGGCTTGGTCTCACGGACCTGCCCGTAGCTCTCGGCCTTCAGACCGCCGGGGTACTGGGAGTACCGCAGCTTCAGGCGGTGCTCGGCCTTGCGACCGGTGAGCGCGACCTTCTTCGCGTTCGTCACGATCACGAAGTCGCCGCTGTCAACGTGCGGGGTGTACTCGGGGCGGTGCTTGCCCATCAGAATCGTGGCCACTTCCGAGGCCAGGCGTCCGAGGGGAATGTTCGAAGCATCAACGATCCGCCAAGTCTTGGTCAGCTCGTTGGGCTTCGCGAGGTATGTCTGACGACGGGACATCGCAAACCTCCGTAACGGTCGCGTTCATTCCCATCACGGGTGTTACCACCGGTGGCGGGCCGCGGGGGCCGTCCTTCGATCGCGGCCTACCGGGCCGGGCGGACCTCGTGGCTCGTCATCCGTGAGCCACGAAGCAAAGTTTCAAACATGGGTCCCCGATGCCGTTGCGGCGCGGAGACTTGGATGGACTGGAACCGTAGGCGGTATGCGGGCGGGGTTCAAGGGGGTCGCGATTGACCCTCACAATCACCGAATCACCCGTGCACCCGCTCCGCATCCGGAAAGTCCCGGTACAGCGCCGACTGGAAGTCCTTCACCGCCGAGTACACGTGCCGGTGCAGCGTCTCGATCTGCCCGTCGCGTGTCGCCACCAGTGAGAAGGCCGAGTCCAACTGGGCCAGGTCCTTCGTCGTGATCGTCACCTTGAACTCGCCCAGATGACTCGGTCCAAACCCAAACTTGCGGCGCGTCAGCTGCCACGCCTCGATCAGGCCCTTCCCCTTCAGGAAGTCCAGATACGCCCGCGCATGGCCCACAAAGTCCATGTCCCGGTGGCCTTCCTTCAGGTTGAACCACATTTCGTAGTACTGCATGGAGCCAATGGTAATCAAATCTCGCGACCCGCGGGGCCCCAGAATCCACCACCCGCATCGGGCATATTGGCATGGCCCCCCGGGGTTGGTACGCTGCCGGCATGGGCATCATCGCGAGGCTACTGGGTTCCGGCCAGAAGGCCGCGGACAACGGGTCGGAGGAACACGCCGTGATCGTGCGCATCACGCTCGCGGACCAATGGCCCTCGGATCAGGAACGGGAAGAACTCCACGCGCTGCAGGATGACCTCGGCGCGGCGATCGACGCGGCCGACGCCGGCGAGCTCGACGGCGACGAGTGGGGCGAGGGTGCGTGCACCATCTACATGTACGGCCCCAGCGCAGACCACCTCTGGGAAGCGATCGCCCCGGTGCTGGAGAAGCGGCCGTTCCCCAAGGGCTCGTACGCGCGCCGGAGGTACGGACCGCCCGGCACGCGCGAAGATCGCGTCGACCTCATGTGGGCCGGCGCGTAACGATCACGGCTTGCCGGTGAGCTTCTCCACCAGCTCGTCGTCGATCCCCAGG
>JBEIUO010000176.1:0-5865 GCA_040374335.1 Phycisphaeraceae bacterium | reverse complement strand
CGTTCTCCAGTGATCACGGGCTTCCATCCGTTATACGTGGCCTCATCCGTATCGGGTTGCGGGAACGCGACGCGGAATGAGTCTCGCATCCCCGAGAGCAGGGGCGTGAACCGATCGGCCGCGCAGTTAAAGTCCCCCATGACGATTACAGGGGCTCCCCCGCTGAGTTGTGCCGCGCGCCGGTTGATGAGCTTCAGGCTCTCCTCGCGTGCCCGAACGCCAACGTGATCAAGGTGCGTGTTGAGGACGAATAACGAGGCGTCACTGCGCCGGTCGCGGACCTTTACCCACGACGCCATGCGTTCGCACGCCGCGTCCCAGCCCTTCACGCCGGGTACATCCGGACTCTCGCTCAGCCAGAAGTGGCCGGAGTCGAGGATCTCGAAGCGATCGGCGCGGAGCATGAGCGGGGCGAACTCACCCTTGCGATCACCGTCCGTTCGACCGACGCCGTGGAAGACATACTCGGAGAGTCGCTCGCGCAGCCAATCGGCTTGGTGTGCCTCGACTTCCTGCATCCCGAGCACATCCGGCTTCGCGCGCCGGATCTCCTCCTCGACGAGATCCCGACGCCTGGACCACGAGTTCTCCCCGTCGTTCGCACTCCCGAGCCTGATGTTGAAGCTCATGACACGAAGCAGATGGTCGGAAGAAGTCACACCAGACACGGTGGCCGCCCGGACCTCTGGAACCTCGCGGAGAGGCAGGCTGTAGAGCTTCGCTCTGGCCTCATCGGCGATGAGCAACGTCTCGCTGTCCCGAAAGCAGATCGCCTCGCTGTCGCTGCGACCGTCCTCATATGCGTACTCACGGCTCCGCACTCGCCCCGTAAAGAACGACTGATCGACGGCCGCTCTTTCGAATACCCACACGCGGTCGTACGTCAGCACGGCGAGCCTGAGCCCGTCGTCGCTGGCATCCGCACCCGTCGCGCGGCCTTTGACATCGAAGCGATCGAGGTACGTCAGCACGTTAACCCGGTCGTCCGCACGCTCGTCGAGTCGGTAGAGCTTGGTGAAGCTATCGGAGCGATTCTTGCTCAGGACGTACACCTCATCACCGATGGTGAAAATCGCCTCCGCATCGAAGTTGAAGTCATCCTTCGGTGCCGGGCGTTTGGACTGGTCGGGATAGCGAAAGACCGCCTTCGACGTGAATGTTGTGCGTCCCTCCGTTGGATCGGGCTCTTCGATGAAGTACAGGGTGAGATCGGCACGAGCATTTGAGTTGTTCCCGAAGTCCGCGGCAATAACACGCCCGGAACCATCGAGCGCAATGTCCTCCCAGTCGCTGTTCGCAGCGCCTGCGATTAGTGTGCCAGGGATCTCGGGGTACCGCTCGGCCTTGACCACCGAGCCATCGGCACGAACGGGATAGATGCGAGGCTCGTCACCGGAGTCGTTGATGGTCCAGAAGACCATCGGGTCGCGCCTGCTGCGCACGATTCCGCTGACCTCCTTCTTCGCGCCCGGGCCGAGTTCGGCAACAGGCTTGAGAATGATCGGAGGCTCCGCGACAGCGTGCGTGCAGACGACGCCACAGATCGCGACCAGCGTGGACATGCTCGGTCTCATCGGGACACTCCGTTCGTCAGCAGGGAATCACCCTGCCCATCGCTCCGGCCAACACCGGGAGCACCGCTTTCGCATAGAGGCTCATGCCGAGGTCACTCGGGTGCGAGCCGTCGGTCATGGTCTCCTCCGGCTCGTCGCCGAGGAGCGCACCGGAGGGGACATACGCGAGATTCTTGACCCCGCGAGCGGTGAGGTCCGCATACGCGGCGGCGAGAGCAACCGAATTCTGCTCATTCTTCGCACGGCCCGCGCCCCGCACCCACGCGTACCCGTACCGCCGGTCCTCCACCAACAGAATCGGAGCATCGGGTCGAGCTGCCCGGAGCCGCTCGACGAGCGGGATCGTGCGCCCAGTGATCTGCGCATCGGTCATATTGGGAGCGCAGTCGATGACGAAGGCCGCGGCATCGAGCTCGGCGAGCAAGTCACCCACTTCCGGCTCCATCTTCCCGCTCCCCGAAAAGCCTAGATTGAGGACAGGGGCGTTGAGCTTGCGGCCGAGGATCGCGGGCCATGCCATGCCCGGCCGCGAGGCACACGCCCCGTGGACGATCGAGGTCCCGTAGAACACCACAGGCCGCTCCACCGCGCGGGCGATCGGCGAGATCCGATCACCTTCGGCAACACCGATCTCCAGCGATTCGACGCCGTTGTACAGCGGCAAGTACAGGCGGTAGGCACGCGTTCCCGCATCGAGCCCGCTGACGAGGACTCCTTCGCAACGCCTCTCGCCCGGCGCAAAGACCGCCACCCAACGCCATCGTTCCCCGTCCCGCGCATAGAGATCCAGCCCGCTCACACCGGTCGCAGGCATGTGCGCCATCGCGAGTTCCCCCTTGAGCAACTCGTACCGCACCGAGAGTTCTCTGGCGTCGCTCTCAAACTCCACGTACATCCCCGCGGAATACCGACTCAGGTCCCAGACCGCGGCAGGTACAACGCCGCGGGCTCGAGCCGGGAGGCGATCGAAGGTGCGTTCCGTATCGGACCATCCGCGCCCTTCGACGGGCCAATCCCGCGCATCGTGCCACCGGAGTTCACCCTGTTGCTGCGTCGTCGCCCCGGCCGTTCGGATGCGTCCGGCGAGCGCGGCGAGCGCAGACGTCGCAAGCAGTATTCGTCGTGTCAACATCCGCAGCTCCGGGTGCGAGAAGATCGGCCTGCACCAGCATACCCGTCCCGAAGCAAGCACTCGCGGGGCACGAGCGTGTCAGCGATCGACGACCTGCTCGAGCATGGGCTTGGCCCTCGTCGAAAACTCCCGCTGGTACGAGCGAAAGGTCTCCGCCGAGTCAAAGTGTGTCCAGAAAATCAGACCCGCCGCGCCGTAACGCTTCGGCATCCGGAGCATCGCATCCAAGTTCTCCGCGTTCAGAGGTTTCCCAGCGGAGTCCGGGAGGTAGTCCTTGATGTAGTCGGGGTACATCAGCGAAGCGAGCACGTACACCGGCCTCTCGCCCGCGAGCCGTTTGGCCTCGTTGATGTTGGTTTCGATGAACGCCCTCCCCTGGGCCTCGGTGATCTCCCGCGGCGTCGACTGGCGTTCGAGCCCACGAATGACGACCTTGTCCTGGTACAACGGGAGCATCACGCAGTCCGTGAGCTCGACCATCCACCGTGCACGGTCGTTCATCGCCCGCACATTCTCGCCCTTCGCGCCAACGTAATCGCTGTCGTGCCGGCTGCCGTTGGGGATTCCGTAGAAAGCGAGTTTCGCCGCCGGACGAAGATCTCGCAAAGATTCAACGACCATCGTGAACCACGCCCGCACAGCGCTCTCGTAGCTTGTCCCGAGGGCTCGCTCTCGCTCCGCCCCCAGCCTGCCCGAGATCAGCGAGCCCTCACTGCGCTCGATGTACCTCTCCCATTCGTCGTAGTACTTCGTCCCGTGCGCGATCTTCGGTGACAGCCCGGGACCATTCGTTCGATCGCCCCACCACGGGCAGGCGAACTCGATATCGATACAGATCATCCCGTCGAAGTCCCTCTCCGGGACCCGCTTGTCGAGGCATTCGCGCAGCTTGGCACGCAACCGATCGCGGTACCCGCTCTCCCTCGTGAACCCAAAGCCCTTCTCGCGAACGTCGTCTGCAAACCAGTGCTCGTACAGCACCACAGCGTCCCGTCGAACAGGAAGCCCGTCGAACTCAAACCGCTCGGACCAGTTAAAGCCCCGCTTCACTTCTCTGTCGTCCGTCGTGGTCATCCAATGGACAGTGAACCCGTCCGAAAGCCGGGGGCCACCGGGCGGCGCGGGCGACTCGGGCTGCCCGATCAACTCGATGCACCCCCCCACCGGGCCAACCACGCACAGCAGCACCGCACAGAGAACCGCACGAACGCTTGCGATCACTTCGTCCCCCGCTTCTTCGCACACGCGCCACAACGACCGAAGATCACAACCTCATGCCCCTCAACCTCGAACCCCGCCGGAACGTCGTCGTGGTAGTGACCGCAGCACCCCTCGACCTCGAACACGCCCGCACACACCCGGCAACAGAAGTGGTGGTGATGCCCCTTGCCCGTCAGCTCGTACCTCGGGGACTCGCCCGGAATCTCAACCACCTTGACCTGGCCGGCGTCCGCGAGGGCCTTGATCGCACGGTACACCGTCGCGAGCCCTATCCCGCTCACGCTCTCTTGGGCATGCGCGAGGATCTCCTTCGGGCTTAACGGCCGGCCGGAGCTGTGAAGTGCGTCCTTGATCGCGTTTCGCTGCTTGGTTTGACGTTCGGTGGGCATCGGCTTCAAGGGTACGTCACCCGCGCTCCGGAGGTTCTCCCCGGCCTCGGAGCAGGCCTCCCAGCAGCAACGCCGCCAGTGCCCGGGCCCCGGCACTCACCCAGAAAACCGCCGCGTACGCCCCCTCTACACGACCTCCGGCGTCCAGCATCCCGCCGCCGAGCACCGATCCGCCCGTCTTGGCGGTCTCGTTCAAGGCCGTGTAACACGCGATCACGACCGTCCTGTTCTTGGCGTCCGTCGCCTCAAACTGCTGCAGCGTCAGGCCCAGCTCGAACATCCCCCACATCACGCCCGAGACGAACTGCAGCACGATCAGGACCTCGACCCGGCTTGTCACCAGCCAGATGAGTGGAAGCGGTACGATCCCGATGCTCGCCACCAACAGCGGGCCGAACGAGCCGTGCCGCGTCGCGAACCGCCCCATCCACGGCTGCGCGACGCCCTTCCCGAAGAACCACGCGCCCAGCATCGCCGAATACACGATCGGCGACTGCTTCAGGACATCCAGCATGAACGGGTTCAGATAGGGCTGCGCGATCTGCGCCGCAAACCACGCCGCCCCCGCGAACAGCAGGAACTTGCCCGTTCCTCCACGCAGCAGCACACGCCCGATCTCCTTCGGCGCGAACACCGGCTCTTGCCTCGGTCCCGCCTCGGGTTCGGTGTACCGCAGAAGATGCCACACCGATCCCATCCGCATCAACGCCGCGAACCCAAAGAGCCCGGCGAACGCGACCAGCCGATGCCCCTCATCCGGACCGACCAGCGTCATCACACCTCCGTGCGTGAGCAGGCCCAGCAGCGTCATCGCTTGCAGGTACCGAGATCGCTTGCCGAAGTACCCGCCCCGCACGCGCTCTGGGATCAAGTGGCCACACAGCGCCATCCACGGCGGGCCACCCATAAGCCCAAAGACCCAGTACAACGTCACGGTGGCGAAGACCAGCACCCCCGCCGCCCAACCAACCCCGGCATCCTCGCACATGCCCCGAATCGCTGGCCAAAACACCGCGATCGCCCCGAGCGGGAGGTACATCAATCCCTGCAGGAACGCCATCAGGGCAACAAACTTCACGTACGAGCCAAACCGCCGCACCAACACCTGTGCCAGCAGTTGCAGCCACGCACCGACCACGACAGGCACCGTCAGCACCAGCCCCGCAGCGACCGGTCCAAGGCCCAGTTGCAGCACAAACGCCGGGATGAACGACTCCCCCACTCCCACCATCACGCAGTACAGCAGCCCATCCACCATGCAATGGTATAAGTTGCCGCGCAGCCGCCGGACCGGTGCCGATGAGCCATCGTGGAGTTGTCTTCGAACGCTCAAGGCCGTAGCCGCCGGTGGTCGCTCCCAGCGGTCACAGACGCCGCGACGGGGCCTCGATGGTAGGGCCAGCGTCGCCTCTCAACGCGACACCTACACCAGCCGCGCCGTCGAGACCGCGGTGGGATCCACGCGGCTGTGGAACCCTTCGGGTAATCGAGCATAGGAGTTGTCCCAGCGCCATCCGAAGCCGGGATCCGCCAGGGGTATTTCAGAGGG
>JBEIUO010000552.1:0-2828 GCA_040374335.1 Phycisphaeraceae bacterium | reverse complement strand
GCCAACGGGTAGAGGCGGGGCCGGTGGTGGTTGTCGAGGGGATTCACGCGTTGCACGCGCCGCTCCTACCGCTGATCCACCTGCCGGTGTTTGTCGAGGCACCCGGGGAGATCCGTTGGAAACGGTGGGAGCTCATCGAAGCCGCGGGGCTTCGGGGGTGGGGCGTTGAGAAGGCGAAGGACTACTTCGAGCGGATCGCCGAGCCGGTCTTCAGGGAGCGCGAGGCGGGATATCGGGCCGCGGCGAGGGTGATCGTGTCGAACGAATCGGGCCTGCCACGGTTCGATTGACAGGCGGAGGCGGGATTGACGGGAATTCCACTCGCGGGAACGGGCGGAATCGGGTAGTCTGTGTCCGCCGGGTCTCGTGGGAAAAATGGAGTCGAGCGTGATGAGTGACTGTTTCCGCGCGGCGGTTGTCGGTTGTGGCTTGGTTCTCGCGGCGGGGGTCGCGAGTGCTCAGCAGCGCCATTGGGTGTACCTCACCGACAAAGGAAGCCAGGCCGAGGTCGATGCCGCGGTGGCTGCGCTGCCGGAAACCTACAACCAGCGGGCGGTGTGGCGGCGTCAGATGCGCCGGACCGATCCGGGGTTGTTCGACGAGCGGGACGTTCCGCTCAAGCCTCAGTACCTCGACTCCATTGCGGGCACGGGCGCCACGATCAAAGCCGAGAGCCGCTGGCTGAACGCGGTGTCGGTGGTGGCGACCGCGGAGCAGTTGGCAGCGATCCGTGCCCTGCCGCACACGGCGCGGGTTGCGCCGGTGAGGGGTGGCGTGCGAGCGGGCGTAGGGGGCGGACCGATCGCGGAGGCACCGCTGGCGACGCCGGGTGGATACTCAGAGCGAGCGTTTTACGGGCTTGCCGAGGCGCAGCTGGTGCAGATGAACCTGCCGGCGCTGCACGCGCTGGGCCACACGGGTGCGGGGGTGATCATCGGCGTGTTGGACACGGGCTTCTATCGCGATCACGACGCCTTCCACACGGCGGGGCATCCGCTGTCGGTGATTGCGGAGCGAGACTTCATCAACGACGACAACAACGCCTCCATCGAGGTGACCGACGACGGCGAGCAGCACCGCCACGGCACGTGGATCCTGAGCACGATTGGCGCGTACGCGCCGGACACGTACGTGGGCGGGGCGTACGACGCACAGTTTGTGCTCTGCAAGACAGAGGATGTCACGAGCGAAACGCCGGTGGAAGAGGACTACTACGTCGAGGGCCTGGAGTTCGCGGAACTCCACGGCGCGGACCTCACGACCAGTTCTCTCGGATACATCGATTGGTACACGCAGGCGGATCTGGACGGCGTGACGGCCGTGACGACGATCGCGGTCAACATCGCGAACGCGAACGGGGTGCACTGCGTGACCGCGGCGGGGAACGAGGGGAACGACGCGGACCCGTTCACGAGCACGATCATCGCGCCGGCCGATGCGCCGCGGGTGATCACGTGCGGCGCGGTGGACATCAACGGAAACATCGCCGGGTTTAGCAGCTCGGGGCCGACCGCGGATGGACGGGTGAAGCCGGAGATCTTGGCGTGCGGGGTGAACACCGCGGTCGTCTCGTCGAGGAACACCACGGGCTACGGGGCGGTGAGCGGGACCTCGCTCTCGACGCCGCTCGTCGCCGCGACGGTGGCATGCCTGACGGGTGCGAACCCGGGGTGGACGGTGGATCAGATGCGCCGCGCGATCACCCTGACGGCGACGGATTGGACCGCGAACGGAGCGACGGACCCGCTGTTTGTACGGGGGTTCGGGATCATCAACGCCCTCGCGGCGTCAACGGGGGTGTGCCCCGCGGACTGGAACGCGGACGGTGGCGTGGACGGCGACGACGTGATCGCGTTCTTCACCCAGTGGGACGCGAACCAGGCCGACTACAACGCGTCCGGGGGAACCGACGGGGACGACGTGATCGCGTTCTTCAGCGACTGGGACTCGGGGTGCTGAGAGCCGCAGCAGCCGGCGGGCGCGGAAACCTGCAGGGCTGAGCAGCGGTGCGGGCAGTTGCCGGTCAGACACAAGTTGCACCCGGGCCGACCGTTCTCCGGCAAGAGGAGCGCGGCGAGGGTTTTGCTCCTGAGGGTGTTTTCGGCGAACTCGGCGAGACCATCGAGAGTGGAGTGGAGGCTGCACAGGTGGTCGGCGTGCTCGGGGAGGCCGAGGGGGCAGTGTTCAATTCGAGGAAATGGTTCGAGGGCGAGAACCACGTCGAACATGGTGACCTCTGTAGGAGGGCGAGCGAGGACGAAGCCGCCGCTGGGCCCGCGTTGGGAGGTGATGACCCCGGCGCGCACGAGGGCGTTGAGGACCTTGGACATGTACCCCACGGGAACCTTGGTCGCGAGGGCGACGCGTTCGGCGGTGGCGGGTTCGTGGGGGGAAGCGGCGAGCCATAGCGCAGCACGGAGCGCGTATTCAACCGTCTTGGAGAACATGGCTGCCACCCTTCTAACCAGGGATTCTTACGGCAATTCCCCGCTTTGAGTTGTTTTTCCTGTTTCGCAGTAGCCCGCTTGACAGGACGCCGAGTTACAGATATAGATATCTGTTTAATCGACCAAGTCAAGCCCGGAGACTGAAGACTATGGAAAATAGCGCACCCTCACTCCTGAAGGGGGGAGGGGTTAATCCCTCCGATATTGTCCGATTCGACGACGCCGTGGTCCGGAAGTTCCTTTCGGCGATGGTCCTTTGGGGGATCGTGGGGATGCTGGTGGGGCTGATCGTGGCCATCCAGCTGGCGTTGCCGAACTTTGTGACGAACCACCCGCAGTTCGAGTGGATGTCGTTCCTTTACAAGACGTCGTTCCTGAGCT
>JBEIUO010000115.1:0-6854 GCA_040374335.1 Phycisphaeraceae bacterium | reverse complement strand
GTCCATCCCTGTCGATTCGAATTACCCGGCCCCGCTGACGCGAGGGGACGGGAGTTCTCCTTGAGGCGGCGGGGCGGATGGCGGATCCCGGGTTCTGAGCCCGGCGTACGACGGCGGCCGAATCGATCACATACCATCGACCCTTCAACCGGCAGCGGGACCCGCTGGCGGCATTTCTGTGAGCAATGACATGAGCAGCGACACCCCCACTTCGGGCCAGCAGCCCGGCTCGACTCCCCCGGCGACAAAGGCATCTGGCGAGGAGAAGAGCTACAAGACCACTCTGAACCTCCCGCAGACGAGCTTTGGCATGAAGGCGAACCTCGTGCAGACGGAGCCGGCGACCATCAAGCGGTGGCAGAAGCTCGGGGTGTACGAGAAGGTTCGGGGGGCTCGCGCAGGGAAGCCTCGATTCGTGTTCCACGACGGTCCTCCGTACGCGAACGGCTCGATCCACCTCGGGCACCTGATGAACAAGGTGTTGAAGGACATTGTGGTCCGGTCGAAGACGATGCAGGGGATGGACTGCCCGTACGTGCCCGGCTGGGACTGCCACGGCCTGCCGATCGAGCACAAGGTGATGCTCGAGCTCGTGGAAAACAAGAAAGCTGAGAAGCTGGCGACGCTGGACGAATGGACGCGGAAGAAGGCCGTCCGGTCCGAGTGCCAGAAGTACGCGGAGAAGTTCCACAAGCTGCACACGCAGCAGATGACCCGCCTGCTGACGCTCGCGGACTACGAGAACCCGTACCTCACGATGAAGCCCGAGTTTGAGGCGGCAACGCTGGAGGTCCTCGCGACGCTGCTGGAGCGGGGCCTGGTGTACCGCGCACTCAAGCCGGTGCACTGGTCGGTTGCGAACGAGACCGCGCTGGCGGACGCCGAGCTCGAGTACTACGACCGTGAGGACCTCTCGGTGTACGTGGACTTCGAGGCGGCCGATGCCGAGAAGGTGTACGACGCCTTCGACCTGCCCCCGCACAGCGATGACGACGATGAACCGGGCGAGGATGGCCTGCCGCCCGAAGGTGTTCGCCCGCACGCCCGGCCGACGTTCATGATCTGGACCACGACGCCGTGGACGCTCCCGGCCAACCTCGCGATCGCGGTGAATCCCGACTTCCAGTACTCGCTGGTCCACGTCGACGGCAACCTGTGCGTGATGGCGACCAACGCGATCGAGCGGGTGACGAAGAAGGCCAAGAGCGAGACCGTGAAGGTCATCGCAACAACGCCCGGCGCTCGGCTCATCGGGCTTCGCTACCGGCACCCGTTCGTGGATCTTGCGAAGTCGCAGGGTGCCGCGGCGTTGCCGGGCGCGGATCTGTCCAAGGTGTTCACGGTGGTCGGGGCGGAGTACGTGACGCTCGAAGACGGCACGGGCCTGGTGCACACCGCGCCCGGGCACGGTACGGAGGACTACCAGACTGGGCTCCGAGAGGGGCTGCCGATCTACTGCCCGGTGCGGGGCGACGGAACGTACGACAGCACGGTGCCGGAGTTCCTGCGATCGACCGACAAGAAGGTGACGATCTGGGACGCGAACGAGACGGTTGCAAACATACTGCGCAACAGCGGGCACCTGTTCTACGACCACCGCTTCACGCACTCCTACCCGCACGACTGGCGCAGCAAGACGCCGGTGATCTTCCGCTGCACCGAGCAGTGGTTCGTGGGTGTGGACCGCGAGTATTCGGTGGACGGCGACGCGCCGTCGTCGATGCGCGCGCGAGCACTGCACACGACGCAGGACGGTGCCGCGGCGGGTGACAAGGCGGTTTCGTTCGTACCGGACTGGGGCAGGAACCGTATGCGCGGGATGCTCGAGTCGCGGCCGGATTGGTGCATCTCGCGCCAGCGGGCGTGGGGGCTACCGATCCCGTCGTTTGTCTCTCGCGATCCCAAGACGGGCGACGATGTGAGCGTGATGACGGCGCAGACGGTGCGGGCCGTTGCCTCGGTGATGCGAGAGAAGGGGTCGGACTGCTGGTTCACGTCGCCCGCGTCGGCGTTGCTGGCGGCGTACGACCCTTCGACGGATCCGGATCCGCAGGCGAAGCTGCTGGCGGAGGCGAAGACGAACGGCACGCTCGATGTGAAGTGGCAACGCGGCGTGGACATCCTCGACGTGTGGTTCGAGTCGGGTTCTTCGTGGAACGCGGTGATGCGTCAGCGGGGCCTGGGCTATCCGGTGGACCTGTACCTTGAGGGATCGGACCAGCACCGCGGGTGGTTCCAGCTTTCGTTGCTGCCTGCCCTGGGCGTGACCGGGCGGCCACCGTTCCGCACGCTGCTCACGCACGGCTTCATGGTGGCGAAGGACGGCACGAAGCTGAGCAAGAGCAAGGGCGACACGGTCGAGGGGCTGTTCGCGGACTACGGCGTGGATGTGCTTCGCTGGTGGGTCTTCTCCCTGGCATTCGAGAACGACGTGAAGGTCGACCGCGAGTTCTTCGACGAGGCGGGCGAGAGCTACCGGAAGATCCGAAATACGCTGCGTTTCATGCTGAGCAATCTCGCGGACTTCCAGCCGCAGAGCAACCGCGTGAAGACATCGGACCTGCCCGCCACAGGGATCGACGCCTGGGTGCTCGCGGAGTTCGACAAGCTCAGTGCCGAAGTCACGGACTGCCTCAACCGCTACGCGTTCCGTCAAGGAAATCAGGCGATCTACAACTTCTGCAACGACACGCTGAGCAGCGTGTACCTCGCGGCGGTGAAGGATCGTCTCTACTGCGACGCGAAGGACTCGGCGCGGCGTCGTCGCACGCAGACTGTGCTCTGGGACCTCACCGATGGGCTTTGCCGACTGCTGGCCCCGGTCCTCTGCCACACGGCCGATGAGGCGTTCCGCTCGCTGCACCGCTCCGGCGAGAACGACGAGCTCTGCGTGCACCTGAGCGAGTTCGTCACCACGGGCGGCAAGCCCGGGTTCGGGGCGAACGCCGATGCCGGTTGGGGCGAGGTGCTGGCGTTCCGCGAGGCCGCTCAGCAACGGCTCGAGCGGGCCAAGAGCGAGATGGGCGTCGACAACCCGCTCGACGCCGGGATCGTTGCCCCCGCGGGCGACGGCACCCTCGCCCGATTCGATCCGACGGACCTCGCCGACATACTGGGCGTCAGCGAAGTCCGCGTGGATCCTGCGGCGGCTGAGATCAAGGTTGTCGACCTGCGTGGCCACGCCCGGTGCGACCGTTCGTGGCGGCGTGACGGCACGGTCAAGCAGAGGTCGGACGGCGGCATGTTGTCCGATCGTGATGCCGCGGCGGTCGGTGTGCAGTAACTCGCCAACGGGCGTGAACCAAACTCGCCCTGCAGGCCCTTCATGAACGACGAAAGGACTCGGACCCGACGATGTACATTTTGCTCCTGCCTCTGAAGTATCTGACCAGCAAGATCATGCCGCTTTTGGCGGCGGTGGCGGTGCTTCTGTGCACGATGACCGTGCTGACGGTGTGGTCGGTGATGGGCGGGTTCCTGGACATGCTGATCGGGTCGGGTCGCACGATGACCGGGGATGTTGTCGTGGCGTGGCCGAACTCCGGGTTCCCGCACTACCAGGATCTGATCAAGCGGCTGGAGAAGGACCCGGAGGTCGAGGCCGCTGCGCCGATGATCGAGTCTTACGGGATGTTGGGCCTGCCGACGGGCCGACCGGAGACGGTGCAAATCCGGGGCGTCGATGGAGAGTCCTTCGCGCGCGTCACGGGGTTCGCGGACATCCTGTGGTGGCGGCCCATCGACAAGCCGCTGCCAAAGGACAGCGAGGGCGATGACCTGCGGCTGCGGAAGCTGCGCACGCTGAGCTGGGAGCAGGTGTACCAGAACGGGCTCAGCCTCTCGCGCGTGAACCCCAAGACGGGCGAGGCGGAGGGTGGCGCGGTGCTGGGGATCGCGGTGAGCGGGATCAACTCGCGCCGGGCGTCGGGTGTGTTTGAACCCTCGGTGATCTTCCGGAATCGATCCGACGGCACCTTCGACTCCTCATACGACTTCATGCCCGTCGGCGGGATGGTGACCCTGACGCTGCTGCCGCTGGATGATTCGGGGAAACCAACCGATACGGCGTCACGGATCATTCCGGTTGCCAACGAGTACCACTCCGGCCAGTTCGAGCTCGACGACAAGGTCTCGCTCGTGCGACTCGACATCGTTCAGAAGATGCTAAAGATGGACGAGTCCCCGCGGGTGGTGGACGATCCCACCTCGCCGGATGGTTTCCGCATCGTCGGCGTGAACCCGGCGAAGGTCACGCACGTTCTGGTCCGTGGAAAGGGCGACTACTCCAAGCTCGGCGCGTCGGGGCCGCTCGCCGCCCGTGTGCGGATGGCGTACGCGGAGTTCGCGGCGGCGCACCCCGGTGAGGTCCCGCACAGCGAGGACATCCGGATCCTCACGTGGGAGGACCTGAACAGCACGATGATCGGCGCGGTTCAGAAGGAAACGTCCCTCGTGCTCTTCCTGTTCTCGATGGTCTCGCTCGTCTCGGTGATCTTGGTGCTCTCGATCTTCTGGGCGATGATCAGCGAGAAAACCCGCGATATCGGCATCCTGCGGGCGATCGGGGCGAGCAGGTCCGGGGTCGCGTGGGTATGGCTCGGGTACGGCCTCACGATCGGCATCACGGGCAGCATCCTCGGGCTCGCGGGCGCGTTCGCGATCGTTCGCAACATCAACCCCATCCACGAATGGCTCGGGGAGGCGATGGGCATCGTGATCTGGGACCCGCGGATCTACTACTTCACGAACATCCCCAGCAAGGTTGAAACGTCGCACGCCGTCATCGTCGGGATCGGTGGCGTGCTCTCCTGCTTCGTCGGCGCGATCATCCCGGCCGTGCGTGCCGCGGCGATGCACCCGGTGAGGGCGTTGCGGTTCGAGTAACACACTATGGCGATGGTCGAAGTCCGCAATCTGAAGAAGACCTACAAGCTCGGCAGGGTCGGCGTGCCCGTGCTCCGCGGGGTGAACTTCGAGTGCGCCGAAGGGGAATGCGTCGCGATTCTCGGGGCCTCCGGCTCCGGCAAGTCGACGCTGCTTCACCTGATCGGCGGTCTTGACCGTCCGGACAAGGACGGCGGCTCGATCGTGGTCGAGGGCAAGGACCTCACCCGCATGTCCGCGGGGGCCATGGATGACTACCGCTCGGGCAGGGTCGGGTTCGTGTTCCAGTTCTATCACCTGCTCCCCGAGCTCACGGTGCTGGAGAACGTGCTGATCGCGCCGATGGTTCATCAGGGCTTG
The DNA here is from genome assembly GCA_040374335.1 of Phycisphaeraceae bacterium. Classification (GTDB taxonomy): domain Bacteria; phylum Planctomycetota; class Phycisphaerae; order Phycisphaerales; family UBA1924; genus JBEIUO01. Next base: position 1,610 of record JBEIUO010000115.1, on the reverse strand, counting down.
GGCTACACCGGGGCACGCCACGAGATCCGCAAACGTGCATTGAACACGCTCGAGACCCTCGGGCTGGGGCACCGCCTGCGCCATAAGCCAGCGGAACTCAGCGGCGGCGAGCGCCAGCGGGTCGCCATCGGCCGAGCCCTGATCAATCAGCCCCGCCTGTTCCTCGCGGACGAGCCGACCGGCAACCTGGATCGCGAAACCGGGCAGAAGATCCTCGACGCGATCATGGAGTTCAGGCGGCGATCTTCCCAGACCATGATCATCGTGACCCACGACGACGCAACCGCGGCCCGTGCGGACCGGGTGGTCCGAATCCGGGACGGTGTTCTGGAGTCGTAAGGGCACGCGACCACCCTCCCCGTAGAATCCCCGGCCACCCCCGCGAAGCGGGTTCGAGCCCGGTATGATCCGCGATAACGCTCATGACCAGCACCCCCACACACTCCCTTCCTCTCGACGAGAAACCCGGCCGCACGCTTCAGTTGCGCGGCAAGGCAGGCGTCGACGTGCCCGTGCGGGTAACCGAACGGGGTCAGGGTGAGGATGTGGTGTTCCTGCATGGTCTCGTGGGGTTGAATGACCACTGGGAACTCGTGATCGAGCGCATCGCGGATCGGGCCCGGTCGACGGCGCTCGAAGTGCCGTTGCTGAATCTCACGGGCGACGACTGCTCGATCCACGGCGTGACGACGCTGACCGCGGAGTTTCTCTCGAATCAGCTGAGGCGCCCGGCGGTGCTGGTCGGCAACTCGTTCGGTGGGCACGTCGCGCTCAAGATCGCGTTGGAGCACCCCCACCTCTGCCGCGGACTGGTGCTCGCGGGGGCGAGTGGGCTCATTGAGAAGTCGATGGTCTCCGAGGTTCAGTTGAGGCCGACACGTCCGTGGCTCGAGAAGAAGATCGGGGAGTTGTTCCACGATCGTTCGAAGATGAACCAGGCGGACGTGGATCGCGCGTACGCGGAGCTGAACGATCGCCGGCGTGCGCACGCGATGGTGAAGCTGTCGCGGTCTGCGCGTCGGAACCACTTGGGGGACGAGATCCACCGCATCAACGTGCCGACGCTGGTGATCTGGGGTCGGCAGGACATCGTGACGCCGCCGGAAGCGGCGGACGAGTTCGCGTCGAAGATCAAGGGTGCGAAGCTGGTGTGGTTCGACCGTTGCGGCCACGCTCCGATGATCGAGAGCCCCGCGGAGTTTGCAGACGCCCTGAGCCACTTCGTCTCGGGCATCGGCTCCGGGGGAAGGTGAGGCCCGTCACGGGGTCTTGAAGCTATGGCGAGCGTTCTGACTTCTCTGGTCGGTTTAGGGCTGCGGGCGTACCTCACGGGACGCATCCGGTTGCTGAGCGATACGCGGCACTGGCAGCGCAACAGCGCGGGGATCCAGATCTCCCAGTTGCGTCAACTGCTGCGAAAGGCGAGCGCGACCGAGTACGGGCGGCAGAACGACTTCGCGAAGCTCGCCGAGCTCCCGAGCGACGAGATCGTGGCGGCGTACCGCAAGCAAATCCCGATCCGGGACTGGTACGCCTGCCGCGACATGATCGCGAGGATGCGGGAGAACGGCGAGCGGGACGTGCTGTGGCCGGGGTTGGTACAGGACTTC
>JBEIUO010000092.1:0-7408 GCA_040374335.1 Phycisphaeraceae bacterium | reverse complement strand
GGCGGGCATCGTGGTGGCGGCGACGGCCGGGTGCATGGCGCGCGCGCAGGCGCTGGCGGCGGCGCTTCCCGGGCTGCGCGGCGCGGGGATGCGCGCGCGGGCCGTGGCGCTGGCGGACGCGGGCGCCGTGGTGCACGATGCCGCGGGCCTGGTGCTGCTGCTCGGCGAGGGCGACGTGCCGGAGCCAGGGGTACACGAGCTCCTCGCAGGTCGAGACCACGGTCTTGCCCTGACGGAGCAACTCGCGGAAGGTCGGGGCGCACCCGGGGAGGTCGGAGGAGGTGGTGACGAGCACCGCGTCGAAGGTGCTCCAGTCGGTCACTTCCTGAAGCGAGCTCAGGATCTTGATCTTGGGGTTCGCGTTCGGCACCAAGTCCACGAGATGCTTGCCCGCGAGAGAGGGCGAGGCATCAACCGCGCACAGGATCTGACCAAGGTCGCGCTCGATCAGGTCGGACATAATCCGCTGACCAAGGGGGCCCACGCCGACATGGAGAATTCGTGTCATAGGGGTCGAGAGTGTACGTTCCAAACCCGCCCCTGACGACGACCAACCGGGCATTTCCCGTCAATCTTCCTCGTCGATGTCGGGTTCGGCTTCGATTTCTTCGGAGGCCCCCGAATCTCCCAGTGCTTCGTGCAGCTTGCCCGCCACCCCCGCGAGGCGGTGCTCGGCCTCCGCCCGCTCAAGCCCCAAACGGTGCATGACCACGGCCGTCTTTACAGAACCGCCAGCACTGTCGAGGATCTCGAAGCAGCCGTCGCGCGGGAGGCCGGTGAGCGTCGCGATGATCCTCGCGGCACGGTCGCGGAGCTTGGCGTTGGAAGCCTTTACGTCCACCATCAGGTTCTGGTAGACCTTGCCCATGCGGATCATGAGCGTGGTCGAGATGATGTTCAGCGTGAGCTTGGTCGCGGTGCCGGCCTTCATGCGGGTCGAGCCCGTGAGGACTTCGGGGCCGGTCTTCAGGATGAGCAACTGATCCGCGTGCGGCGGGTGATCGACGGGTGTGCAGCAGAGCAGCGCGGTGAAGGGTGCACCGTTGGGGAGCTGCGTCTTGCAGAACTCGAACGCGCCGATGGCGTAGGGCGTGGTGCCTCCCGCGGCGATGCCGATGAGGGAATCTTTCTCGGTGAGGTTGAGGGCCGCGAGTTCTTCCCATGCGCCGCGGTGGTCGTCTTCCTTGGATTCGCTGGACTTTCGCAGCGCGCCGTCGCCACCAGCGATGATGCCGATGATGCGGCCGTGCTCGATCTGGAACGTCGGCGGCGCTTCGGAGGCGTCGAGCACGCCGAGGCGGCCCGAGGTGCCGGCGCCGATGTAGATCAGTCGGCCCCCGGCGAGGAAGCGGGCTTCGATCGCTTCGATGAGGCGCGTGATGCGGGGCGACGCCCGCTTTACGGCGTCGAAGGCGTGGCGGTCTTCGCGGCACATTGTGGCGACGCAGTCTTCGATGCTCAGCGCGTGAAGGTGCATGGTCCGCGGGTTGCGGCGTTCGGTGGTGAGGTGCGAGCGATCGGGGGGGAGCATCGGGGGTCCTTGTTACGGCGCGGGGGCAAAGAGGCCCGCACGGGGAGCAGAGCGTACGCCGGTGACGCGGGAAAGCGAGACGGGGACGCCGTCGTCGGCGAGTGCGCCGAGTACGGCGAAACCCGCTGCTTCTCGGGCCTCGACGGGGACGCCGAAGTGGTCGGTGGTGACGACCTGCGCGCGGGGGAGCGACTCGCGGAGGCGTTTGACGAGGTATGCGTTCTTCGCGCCGCCGCCGGCGAGGACGAGTGTTTGGGCTTTGGCGCAGGCCTTGGCAATTGCCGCGGCGATCGCGGCGACGGCTGTTGCGGCACAGTCGGGGCCGCTGAGGGAATTGCCTTCGTTGGCGAGCCATGCGTGCAGTTCGTCGCCTGAACCGAGTGAGCGGCGGGATGCGCCCTGGGCTTGGAGCAATCGGAGGAGGGTCATCCAGCCTTTGAGCTTTGGTGCGCCGGCGAGTGCCGCGGCGCCGTTCATGTCGAAGGGGGCGTTGAGCTTGCGGCGGGCGATTTCGTCGAGGAGGAGGTTGCAGACGCAGACGTCTTTGCCCCGGACCGCGCGTGCGCCTGCGGGTGAGCGGCGAGCGGCGGCGGGGAGGAGGGTGATGTTGCAGAAGCCGCCGAGGTTGATGATGGCGCGGCGGTCGGGGCCGGCGAAGAGGATGTAGTCGGCGAGTGGTGTGAGGGGCGCGCCCTGGCCGTTGGCGGCGAGGTCCGCGGCGCGGAGGTCGCAGACGACGCGGGTGCGGAGCGCCGCGGCGATCGGGGCGGGCTGCATGAGCTGCCAACTGAGGGGTGGCTTGTGGTACACGGTCTGACCGTGGACGCAGACGAGGTCGGGTCGCTTGCGGCCGCAGAGTTGCTTGATGACTTCCGCGTGGCGGAGCGCGAAGTCGCGCGTAATGGCGGTGATCTCCGATGCTCGGAGGGGTTCGTCGCTCGCGATGCTGCGGAGGCCATCGGCGCAGGGGCCGAGGTCGGCGTGGTGATGACGCAGGAGCGAGGCACGCATCGCGAGGCCCTTGCCGTCGATGCGGACGAGCGCGGCGTCGATGCCGTCGATGCTGGTGCCGGTCATGCAACCGACGACGAGTCGTGTCACAGTCCGGCCTCCGTTGCTTCGATGACTTTGTTCCAGAAGCCGCACGAGTGCGCGAGGCCGCCTTCGCGGCTGCGGATGCGCCAGAGACGCTGGTGGTTCGCGATGAGAGTCTCGACGAATTCCCGCGTTCTCACCGCGCACTCGATCCGGTCCTGGATCCGGTCGGGTCCGCGCCGGCGCGCCTCGCCCCGCCAACTGGCGAACTTGGCGAGTTCGAGGGTGTGGTCAAGTTCGTCGCGTAGCAACCCAGAGACGCGGAGTCGGGAGAATTGGGCGTGGGCCTCCCAGCAGCGGTCCTGAGTCGAACTCCAGTCGTCGAGGGCGCCGACGTCGCGTTGTTCGTCCCAGCGTTTGAAGAGGTCTATGAAGAGCGCGGATTGGTTGCGGAGGCGGGTGAGGTCGGGGCGTGAGAGTGCGCCGCAGGTTTCGCGGAGGGGGAGGTCGAGGTCGCCGAGTGCGGCGAGCCACTTGGCGACTTCGCCGGTGGGATCGCCGAAGGCGACGAAGGAGGCGCGGGGGAGGTCGGTGGACTCGTTCCATGAGTTCCACGATGCGGCTGCGCCGCGGGCCATGGCGAGGTGGGTGACGGGCCATTGCTGCCAGTGGCCGGTGTCGCCCCAATCGCAGAGGAGGAAGCCATCGGCGCCGGAGTCTGCGCCGCATGCCGCGGCGTTGGTGATGTTGGCGACGGATTCTGTGGTGCGGCCGGTGATGGAGCGCCAGGAACTGGTGCCGGGGCAGACCCATGCGCGGCGGCCGTGGTCGTGGAGTGCCTTGCACCAGTTGGCGAAGGGCGCATCGGGTTCGTAGCCCCAGGCGAGGGCGATCATGTCTTCGGGGATCGAGGCGATTGCTTCGGGGTGTGAGAGGGCGATGTCGGCCCAGAACATGGGTGTGCCGCCTCGGTCGCGGACGGCTTTGGCGATGGCGTTGACGAAGTCCATGTAGACGGCGGCGCGGCCTCGCTTGGCGACTTCGTCCTTGGAGCGGCCGTGGGCGATGTCGTAGGTTTCGTCGCAGCCGATGTTGACGAGTTTGGAGTGGAAGCAGGGGAGGAGTTGATCGAGGAGGCCTTCGACGAAGCGGAGAGAGGCGGGGTCGGTGGGGCAGAGGGAGAAGGGGCCGGAGCGGGGCCAGACGTCGAACATCCAGTCGCCGTGGGTTTCGGCGAGGTGGGCGTAGCGGGGGAGTTCGAGCCAGGAGCGGAGGTGGCCGAAGCAGTTTTGGTTGGCAACGAGTTCGACGCCGCGGGCGCGGGCGTAGTCGTCGAGGCGGCGGATTTCGTCGGGGGTGATGGGGGACCAGCCGCGCCAGGCGTCTTCGTGGCCTTCGTAGGCGAAGGTGTGTTCGGTGTAGAGCTGGAGGTGGTTGAGCTTGAGGAGGGCCATCTGGTCGATGGTGTCGAAGAGATGGCGCATGGTGGGGACGCGGTCGCGGGAGACGTCGAGCATGATGCCGCGGGTGGCGATGCGGGGCGCGTCGATGATGCGGAGTTGGGGGATGCGGGGGCCGTATTGGCCGAGGAGTTGGCGGAGGGTTGCGAGGCCGTGGCGTGCGCCGGTGAGTGAGGGGGAGTGGAGGGTGCAAGAGGATTGGGTGAGTTCGAGCGTGTAGGACTGTGCGCCGATGGCGTCGGTGCCGCAGGCGGCGCCGTCGATGGTGATGCGGAGGCGGCCGAGCGATGCGCCGTCGCGGGTGAGCGAGGTGAAGAGGTGTTTGGCGTTGGCGAGCGTGGCGCCGAGGTCGATGGTGGGGCCATCGAGGAGCTCGATGCGGCGCGGCGTGGGGAGGAGGAGTGGTGCGGTGTGCATGCGTGGTGATCGTAACGAGGGGTGTCAGGCGGTGGGGCGGAAGCGGGCGAGGCGGAGACTGTTGAAGACGACGCAGACGCTGGAGAGTGCCATTGCGCCGCTGGCGATCATGGGGTTGAGGGACCAGCCGAGAGATGGTTCGAGGAGTCCGGCGGCGAGCGGAATCGCGGCGACGTTGTAGCCGAAGGCCCACCAGAGATTCTGGCGGATGGTGCGGAGTGTGGCGGCGGAGAGTTCGATGGCGCGGACGACGCCCATCGGATCGGCGCTGAGGAGTGTGACGGCGGAGGAATCGACGGAGAGGTCGGCGCCGGTGCTCATCGCGAAGCCGACGTCGGCGGCGGCGAGAGTGGCGGCGTCGTTGAGGCCGTCGCCGACCATGGCGACGGTCTCGCCGCGGGATTGGAGGGCGCGGAGGTGCGCGAGCTTGTCGTCGGGGAGGAGTTCGGCGAGGACGTCGTCGATTCCCGCGGCGCGTGCTGTTGCGGTTGCGGCTGCGTTGAGGTCGCCGCTGAGGAGTGTGAGGTGAAGGCCTCGTGCGCGGAGCGCGGCGATGGCTGCGGGCGTCGACGGGCGGAGGGTGTCGGCGAACTCGAAGGCGGCGAGCCAGCGGGCGTGATGGGCGAGATGGACGAGCGAGCCGGCGTGGTGCGCGGGCGGGACGTCGATGCCGTGGTCGCGGAGGAAGCGTGCGCTGCCGAGGAGGAGTGGCGAGCCGTCGAGCGTTGCGCGGACGCCTTTGCCCGGGACTTCGGTGGCGTCGGTGACTGTGATGGTGGATGTGGGATCGCGGAGGGCTTTGGAGAGTGGGTGGGAGCTGACGGCGGCGAGGGCCGCGGCGAGGGCGCGGGCGTGGCGCTCGTCGCCTTGCGTGTGCGTTGCGGTGAGTGTGGGTGCGCCGGTGGTGAGGGTGCCGGTCTTGTCGAAGCAGATGTGGGTGAGGCGGGCGATTCGCTCGATGGCTTCGGGGTTCTTAAAGAGCATCCCGAGTTGGGCGGCGCGGCCGGTGCCGACGATGACCGCTGTGGGTGTGGCGAGGCCGAGGGCGCAGGGGCACGCGATAACGAGTACGGAGGTGGCGTGCCAGAGGGCGACGGTCCAGCCCGAGTCGGCGAGGAGGAGCCAGCCCAGGAGCGTGAGGAGCGAGAGCGCGAAGACGATCGGCACGAAGACGGCGGCGACGCGGTCGGCGGTGCGTGCGATGGGTGCTTTCGCGGCCTGGGCCTGGTGCACGGCGCGGGCGATGCGGGCGATGGTGGAGGCGGCGGCCGGGGCGGTGGCGCGGATGGTGACGGGTTCGCCGAGGTTGATCGCACCGGCGCGGACAGGGTCACCGGTGGTGCGGTCGCGCGGGAGGCTTTCGCCGGTGATGGATGCTTCGTCGAGCGTTGCTGTGCCGGTGGTGATGACGCCGTCGACGCCGAGTTGGTCGCCCTTGCGGAGGAGGAGGAGATCGTCGGGCGCGACGGAGCGGAGGGGGATCTCGAAGGTGCCGCCGTCGCGGAGCACGAGGGCGGTGGTGGGGCGAGCGGAGAGGAGTTCGCTGAGTGCGCGGCCTGCGCGGTGGCGTGCGCGGGCTTCGAGGAAGCGGCCGAGGAGGACGAGCGTGACGATGACTGCCGCGGCTTCGAAGTAGACGCGGTGCTGGGCGTGGGGGCCGAGGAGCGCGGCGAGGGAGACGGCGAAGGAGGCGAGGACGCCGGTGGCGACGAGGGTGTTCATGTCTGCGCCGCCGACGCGGAGGGCCTTCCACGCGGAGGCGAAGATGTGGCGGCCGCAGTAGATGGAGGCGGCGGCGGAGAGGACGAGTTGTGCCCACGGGTTCCACGCGCCGTTGAGGGCGGGGATTGCGCCGTGCGACATGGCGAGGATCAGGAGTGGGAGCGTGAGCGCGGCGGCGAGGATGAGGTCGCGGCGTTGGCGGGTGAGGGAGGCGTGTTCGTTGGCGGCGGCGGCTTCGACGAGTGCGGCGAGGTCTTCGCTGGGGTCGGGTGCGGGGTGGGCACCGAAGCCGAGGGACTCGATGGCGGCGCGGAGTGCGTCGGGGGAGGAGAGCGCGGGGTCGAGGAGGATGGAGGCGGAGGCGGTGGCGAAGTTGACTTGGGCGGAGGCGACGCCGGGGGTCTTCGCGAGTTTGCGTTGGATGCGGGCGGCGCAGGCGGCGCAGGACATCCCGGAGACGAGGAGGTCGCACCGGGCGGTCGGGGCGGGTGCGCTCATGTGCGGCTCACGGGTTGGGGGCTGTGGTTGCCGTGAATCCGGCGTCGTCGAGCGCGGCGATGGCTTTGGAGATGGAGGTTGGGTTGGCGGGGAGGAGGGTGGCGTGGCCGAGGTCGACGGACTGGACGGTGAGATCGGGGACGGCGGCGAGGGCGCGGCGGACGGAGGCGACGCAACCCTGGCAGGACATGCCGTCGATGTTGAGGCGAGTGGGGGTGGTCATGGTGATGAGTTTGATGCCGCGGGGGGCGAAGGGGTTCGTTTGTAGATAAGGATGCACCAGGTGCCGAGGAGGAGGGTGAGGATGACGCTGGCGGGTGCGATCCAGTGGGAGTTTTCGCGGAGGGCGAGGAGGGTTGCGCCGGAGCCGCCCATGGTCCACATGCTGAGGAGGGCGATGATTCGCATGCGGGTGGTGAAGGGGCGGGTGCCATCGATGATGGCCATGGCGGGGGCGAAGAGGCGGTTTCGGAGGAGGCGTTGCTCGAGCCAGGGGCAGCTGCGGGCGAAGCACCAGGTAGCGACGATGAGGAAGACGGTGGTGGGGAGGAGGGGGAGGAAGGCACCGAGGACGCCGAGGCCGGTGGCGATGACGCCGACGGAGGCGAGGAGGATCCGGCGCGGGTCGCGGAGGAAGGGGCGCTGTGCCGCGCGGAGCGGGCAGGTGCGTGGGAGGGGGTGGGAGGGGGCTTCGGGGGGCATTTGGAAAGCAGCAAAGCTCAAATGGGCAAAGCAGCAAATGCTG
>JBEIUO010000304.1:0-4318 GCA_040374335.1 Phycisphaeraceae bacterium | reverse complement strand
GGAAAGGCAAGAAGGGTGAATGGTGGACGTCTTCCGGGGGTGTCGTCGCAAAGCCTCCTCCACGCCCCGGCTACAAACGATCAGCCCTTCGGGCTGTGGAGGAAAGGCAAGAAGGGTGAATGGTGGACGTCTTCCGGGGGTGTCGTCGCAAAGCCTCCTCCACACCCCGGCTACAGACGATCAGCCCTTCGGGCTGTCGGATTGCGCGTTCGCACGTCACCGATGAGCGGCCCGGAGGCGCGTGGGACGCTTGGTCCGGGTGGCCCGGATGGTCCGCGTTACTTTGTTTGTTGCTTGTAGCGCTCTTCGTATTTCTCGGCGAGTTCGGTTTGTTTGTTGCTGAGGTCGATGGTGCGGCCGTCGATGTAGGCGCTTGTGATCTGGGTGCGGACGTCCAGGGGGCTGCCGGTGGTGACGATGATTGTCGCGCTCTTGCCGGGTTCGAGGGAGCCGTAGCGGTCGGCGATGCCGAGGATTTCGGCGGCGCTGAGGGTGATCGTGCGGATGCCGGCGTCGTGGTCGAGGCCGTGGGCGACGGCCATTGCGACTGAGTACGGCAGGTTGCGTTCGTGCGCGGTGTCGTCGCTGTTGGCGATGGTGAAGTGGACGCCGGCGGCCTGGAGACGCGCGGGGAGGGTGTAGCCGTCGTCGTAGGGGGCGTCGTCGCGGCGGGGGAAGACGTGTGTGCCGGTGACGATGACGGGGACGTTGTGCTTCTTGAGGAGCTCGGCGCAGTCCGCGGCGTCGCGGCCGCCGACGATGATCGCGCGGAGGGATCGCTGCTGCGCGTAGCTGACTGCCGCGTTGATCTGGTCTTGGTCGTTGGCGAGGAAGAAGATGGGTTTGGCGGGGGGAGTTGGGGCCTGGCCTTCACTCACCGGCGCGGCGGGGAGGACGGGGATCATCGCGTCCCAGCGGAGGTCGGCGGGGGCGGAGGGGTCTGCGGCGCGGGCGTCGCGGTAGTTGGTGGCGGTGTCGAGGGCTTTGGTGATGGACTCGAGCTGGGTGGAGATGTCGCGGCGTTGGTCTTCTTCGCTGCGGTCCATCCACCAGGCGGTGACGGTCCGCATGTTGGGCCAGCGGCAGACCTGGCCGGCGAAGGCGGTGACTTCCATGTCGCTGATAGTCCAGCCGTCGAGGCGGATGACGGAGGCTTGGCCGGGGAAGGGGGAGCCTTCGGGGAAGACGCCGGCGAGCATGATGCCGTTTGAGCGGGTGACGGGGATGAGGGTGGAGTCGGGGTTGACGGCGTGCGCGGGGCAGACCTCGGGGGTGATGCCGCCGGTTTCGCGGAGGTCCTGGGTTTGGCCGACGGCCTGGATTTCGGTGAGGCCGAGTTGGGTCCAGGGGGCGATGAGGCCGGGGTAGACGTGAGCACCCTTGAGGTCGATCTTCTGGATGTCGCCGAGGATGCCGGCGTCGGGGAAGGAGGGTTGGCCCTCCCCCACTTCTTTGATGATGCCGTCGGTGAAGATGATGAAGCCGGTCGCGATGGCGGGCTTGGCGACGGGGTGGATGGAGGCGTTGTGGAGGACGATGGTGCCGCGTTGGGGCGGGGCTTTGTGGGTGAGGTCTTGTGCGAGGGCGGGGGAGATGGAGAGACAGAGGCCCACGGCGGCGGTGAGTGAGGATCGGAGCATGGGGGGAGTGTACCGGGAAGTGGGCTGGGGGTGCGCGGGGCTAGCTGCCGCGTTTGGCGATGACGGGGAGGTCGTCGAACTCATCGCCTCGGAAGAGGTTGCCGAGGTAGGCGCGTTTGACGGTTTCGTCGTTGATGAGGGCCTTTGGGGTGCCTTCGGCGAGTTTGCGGCCTGATTCGATGATGCAGGCGCGGTCGCAGACGCGGAGGGTCTGCTGGACGTTGTGGTCGGTGATGAGGAAGGCGATGCCGCGATCGGCGAGGCGGCGGATTTCGGCCTGGAGGTCTTCAACGGCGATGGGGTCGACGCCGGAGAAGGGTTCGTCGAGGAGGATGAGTCGGGGGTCGGTGACGAGTGCGCGGGCGATCTCGAGTTTGCGGCGTTCGCCGCCGGAACAGGTGCGGGCCTGGTGGCGGGCCTTTTTGGTGAGGCCGAACTGTTCGAGGAGAGCGGCGGCGCGTTGCTTGCGGTCGGTGCGGGAGAGGTTGAGTGTTTCGAGGATGGCGAGGAGGTTTTCCTCGCAGGTGAGTTTGGCGAAGACGCTGGGTTCCTGGGAGAGGTAGCCCATGCCGCAGAGGGCGCGGCGGTACATGGGGAGGCGGGTGACGTCTTGGCCGGCGAAGAAGACTTTGGAGTCGCTGCCGGGGTCGGGGTCGATCATGCCGATGGTCATGCGGAAGCTGGTGGTCTTGCCGGCGCCGTTGCGGCCGAGGAGACCGACGACTTCTGCGCGTTCGACGGTGAAGGAGACATCATCGACGACGAGGCGGTCGGCGAAGGACTTGCGGAGTTTGTTGGCTTGTAGCAAGGGCACGAGAAGAGAGTAGGATGGGAGCGGGGTGAGCGAAGCGGCGCGGGGGTTTTCCGAAGGATGTGGGGTGGTGGATTGGGTGATGGGAGTGTGGCTGCGTGGATGAGCGAGCGAGTGAACAGGAGGCGACCCCCCACTGCCGGTGCCGGCGGATGCGGTGTGCGTGGCGTGTGGGTATGGGCTGGCGGGGCTGAGCGCGGAGGGCGTGTGTCCGGAGTGTCGGACGCCGATTGCGGAATCGATTCGGGGGAGCGGGCTTCGCGCGGCGAGCGCGGAGTATCTGGGGACGCTTCGGATGGGGGCGTGGGTGAGCGCGGGGAGCGTGTTGTTGAATGTGGTGTGGTTTGCGAGCTTTCCGGTGTTGTTGTCGCTGGCGACGGAGGGTGTGATCCCGCTGTCGGTGGGCGCGGCGATGCGGGTGGTTACGGTGTTGGATCTGTTGGGGACGATTGTGGGGTTGTGGGGGTGGTGGATGTTGTCGGCGCCGAACGAGGCGATGGCGGGGCGGCGGGACATGGTGTCGCGGCGGTTGCTGCGAGCGTTGCTTGTGGCGGGGGCGGTGTGGTGTGTGGCGCAGACGGTGGTTGTGTTTGTGCCGGCGGTGGGTCGCACGGACTGGGCGGCGCTGGCGGGGAATCTGCAGTTTGGGCCGAACACGCAGTGGACGGTGGCGCTGATTACGGCGCTGGTGTTGCGCGCGGTGTTTCTGTTGTTGCGGTTCGTGCGGTTTTGGGTGGGGCTGGTGTATCTGCGGTCGTTGGCGGCGGCGATTCCGAGCGCGGCGTTGCACAAGCGGTGCACGCGTCAGTTGTGGACGATCCCGCTGTGGAGCACGCTGGGGATGGCGTTGTTTGCGTTGGGGCCGGTGTGGGCGGTGTGGTTGTACGTGCGGAGTTTGTGGTTGTTTGCGCGGGAGTTTGGGGAGATCTTGAAGTCGCGGACGTACTAGGGGGCGTGGGGCGTGTTAGCGAGGAAAGGGGAGCGTGCGCGCGGTTCAGTTCGTGCGGACGGTCTTGATGGTTGCTTTCACGGCCTTGCGGAGCGCGGCGAGTCCACCGGCGCGGAGCCAGGAGTCGAGGGTGTAGCGGTGGGCGGCGTGGGAGCAGGCGAGGACGAGGGTGGAGCGGTCGAAGGAGCGAACGGAGACGTGTCCGGCGAGGGTGGCGGGGAGGAGGGTGGCGAGGAGCCCCCCCACTTCTGCTGCGGCGGCGGATTCTTGTTTGAGGCCGGCGGTGAGGTGGGTGATTTCGGGCGCGATGCTGAGGTCGGGGGTGCCGACGTGCGCCACTTGCGGAGGTCGCGGAGTTGGTCGGCGGGGCGTCGCATGGGTGGATCGTACGGTGAGGTTGGTTGCTACATTGGGGGTATGACGAGCAGCATCGCGACACCGACCTCGGCTGGACCGGAAGCCCGCACGCGGATCCAGATTACTGGATTAACAAAGTCCTACCCTGCACAGGGCTCGGTGGGGGCGGTGACGGCGGTGGACCGGGTGAAGCTGGAGATCGAGCCGGGGGAGTTGTTCTTCTTGTTGGGGCCGTCGGGGTGCGGGAAGACGACGCTGCTTCGGATGATCGCGGGGTTTGTGGAGCCGACCGGCGGTGATATCGTATTTTGTAGGGGTACACAAACAAACAACGTAACGTACCTCGAACCGAACCGGCGGAACACCGGAATGGTGTTCCAGTCGTACGCGTTGTGGCCACATATGACGGTGGCGGAGAACGTGGGTTTCGGTCTGGATGTTCGCAAGGTCTCGGGCAAGGAGCGGGAGGATCGGATTCGGAATGCGCTCGAGGTTGTGCAGATGGGGCAGTATGCCGCTCGGAAGCCGGTGCAGCTTTCGGGCGGCCAGCAGCAGCGTGTG
>JBEIUO010000228.1:0-5130 GCA_040374335.1 Phycisphaeraceae bacterium | reverse complement strand
GCCGGCGGCGACGGCGGCGGCGTCGAGGTCCCACTCGCAGAGGGTCTTTCCTTGGACGTTGACGAGTTTGAAGTTGAGTGAGCCGGGTTGCTGGACGGGGATGGGGTAGGGTTCGGCGAAGAGGTACATGGAGATATCGAAGAGGTCGACGTAGCCGTTGCCGTCGGTGTCTTGCGGGAGTGTGGTGGCGAGCCACATGGTGGTGAGCTTGGAGTCGGTGGGGCGTTGAGGGGAGTTGTGGGCGGGTTTGTCGTCGGCGGAGACGCAGCCGGAGAGGGGCGTGAGGAGAGCGCACACGGCGAGGAGCGGTGTGAAGGAAGGGGAACGGTGCATGTGGAACTCCCTCTCTGGGCGTGGTTAGCGTGGGGTGATTTCAGGGCCGACGCGGATGACTTCGGGGGGCGAGGGGGGTTCGCCGGGGGAGCTGGGGGTAGGCATCTCGGTGGCGGGGTCGCGTTGGCGTTGGCGGCGGCGGATGTCTTCCTTGATCTGGCGGAGGTAGTCCTCGACGGCGGAGGGGTCTTCGAGGCGTTCGATGGTGGCCTCGTTGAAGGCGTCGCCGGAATCGTCGTCGGCGTCGTCGACCTGGCCGGGGATGACGCGCGGGGTGAGGATGACGAGGAGTTCGGTCTTGCGGGCCTGGGTCTGCTTGGAGCGGAACGCGCCGCCGATGAGGGGGATGTCGCCGAGGCCGGGGACCTTGGTGCGGCGTTGTTCTTCGATGGTCTGGATGAGGCCACCGATGACGATGCTCTGGCCGTCCTTGACGGTGACGACGGTATCGACGGCACGCTTGTTGATGATCGGCGCGGTGATGTCGGCGCTGATGTTCTGAACCTTGGCGGAGAGCTGGGAGATTTCGGGCTTGATTTCCATGCGGACGAAGCCGTCGCTGGAGATGGAGGGGGTGACGTTGAGGATGATGCCGATCTGCTGGCGGACGACATCGGCGAAGGAGGAGCCCTGGAAGTTGCGCTCGACGCCGTCGACGATGGCGACTTCGTCACCGACTTGGATTTCGGCCTTCTGGTTGTTGTTGACGGTGACCTGGGGGTTGCTGAGGACTTCGAGCTTGCCTTGGGCCTGGAGGGCGCGGATGAGGAGCGAGAAGTCCGCGGCGGAGACTGCGAGGTTGGGGACGCCGAGGCTGGTGACGACACCGGCGGTGCCGGCAGCGGCGCCGAAGGTGTAGCGGTCGCCACCGAAGGGGCCGGCCTTGATGTCCATGCCCCACTGCGAGTCGGTGTCGATGGTGACTTCGGCGAGGAGGACCTGGATCATGACCTGCGGGGGCGCGGCGTCGAGTTCCTTCACGATGCCCAGGACGGTTTCCATGTAGCGGGGGGAGGTGGAGATGACGAGCTTGTTGGATTGTTCGTCGCCGACGACGGTGACTTCTTCTTCGAGGCGGCGGAGGAGGGAGCCGGAGAGCTGGGGGCCGAGGGTGGAGCGTTGGCGGTCGGAATCGCCGCGGAAGTAGGTCTGGAGGGTGGTTTCAATTTCCTTGGCCTTGGCGTTCTTGAGGTGGTAGACGACGCGGTCGCGTTCGTTGGCCTGGATGGCGTCGAGTTTGATGACGAGGTCGCGGACGAGGTTGAGGTATTCCTCGGTGCCGGAGACGACGAGGGTGTTGGTGCGGGCGTCGACGGCGATGGCGAGCTGCTGGCGTTCGTCGGGGACGGCGGTGACGGTGGAGTTCGAGATGTTGCCCTCGGGGGCGGGTTGATCGGGGTTGGCGGGGTCTTCGTCGGGTTGGCGGTTGGGGACGAGGACGAGGCTGTTGCCCTGCTGGCGGAGGTTGAAGGTATCGCGGAGGAGTTCGGCCATTTGGCGGGCGTCGGCATTCTTGAGGGCGAAGTACTCGATCTTGCGAGAGCCGGCGGAGGACTTCTCGATGTCCTCGACCATCTCGGTGATGATGGTGACCATGGCGTCGGGCGCGGTCATCCAGATGGAGTTGGTGCGGGGGTCGGGCGTGAGCGTGACCTGATCGCGGATGGCTCCGTCGACTTCGGCTTCGGTGGGCGGCTTGCCGATTCGGTTCTCGAGTTCACCGGTGATCTTCTCACGGATGAACTGCAGCTTCGTGGCCTGACGCGAGCCCAGGCCGCGGCCACCGCCGACTGGGCGACCAGCGAGGACGTTCTCGAGGAGGTTGACGACTTCGACGGCGTTCGCGCTCTTGAGTTCGATCCACTTGATCTGCTGGGTGGCGGTGACTTCGGCCTTGTCGATGCGGTTGGCGAGGGCGCGGACTTCGATCATGTCCTGCTCGTTGCCGCTGACGACGATGGCGTTGAGACGTTCGTTGGGGGTGACGGAGACGGCGTTGGGGCCGCGGCGGGCGATTTCCTTCTCGACGTAGAGCTCGGTGATGGAGGTGACGGCTTCGGCGGCGCGGGCGCGGGAGAGCTGGATGACTTCGACGCGTTCACCGGCGGCGACACGGGAGGCGTCGTCGGTGAGGGCTTTGATGAGCTCGTTGACGACGGCGAGGTTTTCGTTGCTGCAGCCGACGATGAGGAGATTGCTGGTGGGATCGGGTTCGATGGTGAAGGCGTCGAGCGGGCTGCGGACGGAGCCTTGCTGCGCGGCGGCCTGGATACGTTCGCGCATGAGGCGTTCGATGCGCGGGGCGAGCTGGCGGACGTCGGCGGAGGCGACGGCGATGACGTGAAGGCCGACGGAGAAGTTCGTTTGTTCGCCGTCGAGGGTCTTGAGGAGGGATTCGAGGGTGGAGAAGCTCTTGGCGCTGGTGGCGACGACGAGAGAGTTGGTGCGGGCGTCGGGCGTGATGACGAGGGCGTCTTCCTCGCGGATCTGGCCGCTGGCGACGCGCTGCGCGAAGATGTCGCGGGCCATGGAGCCGACGCGTTCGGCGGCGGCGTACTTGAGGGGGAAGATGCGGACTTGGTTGCTTGCCGCGGCGGCGGGGACGTCGAGCATGGCGACGAGGCGCTTGACGACGGCGAGGTTGGCGGGGGTAGCGACGACGACGAGGGCGTTGAGGGCGTCGTCGGCGGAGATGACCATTCCGGTGACGGGGGCGAAGAGATCGGCCTCGATGGTCTTGGCGGGCTGAGGGGGGTCTGCGGGGGGTTGTTCGCCGTTCTCGAGCATGCGGAGGCGGCCGTACTGGCGTTGGAGGCCGATGGCTTCGGGGGTGGTACCGAGGCCGCGGACGAGGACTTCCTGGAGCTTGGCGGCCATGTCGGAGGCGTCGGCGTGCTTGAGTTGGACGATGGCGGGCTCGACCCAGTTGCTGGCGCGATCGGAGTCGAGGTCTTTGAGGAGGACTTCGACGAGGGCGAGGGCTTCTTCGGTGCCGGCGCAGATGAGTGTGTTGGTGCGTTCGTCGACGGCAACGGAGACGGGGGCGGCGAGGGCCTGACCGGTGGCGGTCGGAGGCTGGCCGGAGCGGTTGGTGCCTGGGATGCGGCGGAGTTCGGCGGACTGGGAGAAGAGCTGATCGACGACGGCCTTGGTGCGGGCGGCGGAGGCGTTCTGAAGGGGCATGATGCGGATGAGGAGATTTTCGCCGACGGGGAGGGTGTCGAGGGTGCGGATGACTTCGCGCAGGGCGTCGATATTGCCGGGAGTGGAGGCGACGATGAGGGCGTTGGAGGCACTGTCGGCGAGAACGCGTACGGGCTTGGTGAGATCGACGGGGTTGAGAGGAGATTCGGCGGTGTTCTTGGTGAGGAGGAGGCGGCGGACGTGCTCGGTGAGGGCGCGAGCGGGCGCGGCGAGGTTGGCCTGCTCGGCGTCGGTCGCGGGGCGGAGCATTTCGGTGAGGGTCTTGGCGAGGGCGGCGGCGTCGGCCTTGCGGAGCGGGATGACGGTGATGCTCTGCTGCGCGTCGAGGGGCTCGCTGTCGATGGCCTTGACGAGGGCTTCGATGGCGTTGCTGTCACCGGGGCTCGCGACGATGGCGAGTGCTCGCTTGCTGGCGAGGATGGAGATGGTGACGGGTTCGGAGACGATGCCGGGGCGGTCGGCCTGCTGGGGCTTGGTGACGCCGAGTTCCTCGAGGACATCCTTGATGTCGGCGGGGTCGTTGTTCTTTACTTCGACGATCGCGACGTTCTGGCCGAGGAGCGGCGAGGGGGTCGAGCCGTCGGCGGTGGCGGGAGGGGCGTCAAGTTCCGCGATGACCTTGCGGATGTCTTCGAGGAGGCGGGTGCTGCAGGCGATGACGAGCGAGTTGCTCTGGCGGTCGATCTCGATGGCGAGGGTCTCGCCCTGGGACTGCGCGGTGGCGGTGAAGGTGGTGAGGAGGGTCTGGCGGATGCGGCCGGCGGCGATGTTTCGGAGGCGGATGATGTGCGGCGTGATGCGGCCGATATCGCCCTGCTGCTGGAGCGTTTCCGCGAGGGCGGAGATCTGGGCGAACTTGTCGTCGTCGGCGCGGACGATGAGTGCGCTGGCGGTGTCGTCGCCGATGATGAGAACGGAGCGGGGGCCGTTGGGGCGTTCGGCGCGGTTGAGGTAGATCTCGCGGATCGTGTTGGCGATGGCGGAGGGTTTGCCGTTGCGGAGGGAGATGATGCGAGCGGCCGGCATATCGGCGAAGCCGGTGACGTCGAGCTGGCGGACGATCTCCTTGATGCGGTCGAGTTCGCGACGGCCGGCGAAGACGATCAGGGAGTTGGTCTGGAGTTCGGCGGAGACGGATGGGACGCCCTCGGCGTCGACGAGCACGGTGGCTTCGGGCGGACGCTGGTTGTCGCGGTTGCCGATGCGTTGAGCACCGCTTGCGCGGGCCTGTGCCTGGCGGAACTGTTCTTCGAGGGGAGCGCGGAGGCCGTCGTTGAGGGCCTTTGCGACGGACTGGGCGTCGGCGTGCTCGAGGGGGATGACTTCGAGCTGTCGGGTGGTGTCGTATTCCTCCGTGTCAAGCTTGGTGAGCAGGGCGCGGATGCCCTCCCACTGCTGCTTGTCGGCGCGGATGACGAGGGAGTTGCTGAGGGGATCGGGGAGGATGGTGACGTTGCGGGCGCCGGGAGAGGACGCCTCGGGGGCGAAGCGGCCGTAGAAGACCTTCAACGCGTTGGCGGTCTGCGCGGCGTTGGCGAACTGGAGCTTGACGAACTCGGTCGCGCGTTCCTCGGTGGCGGGCACGTCGAGCTG
>JBEIUO010000085.1:0-7577 GCA_040374335.1 Phycisphaeraceae bacterium | reverse complement strand
TGCGCCGCGGAGGGGATCGGTGGCGGGGCGGGTGGAGATGGAGATGACTTCGGAAGAGACGTACGGGTAATCGGAGCTCTCGCGAGTCCAGGACGGAGTGGTGTTGGCGCCGAGGACTTTGGCCTGGTTCCAGTAGAAGCTGGCGACGTCGTCGGCGACGACGCCGGCGATGTAGTCGCGCACGAACACGGGGGGCTTCTCGAGGGTGTTCTGCTTGGAGACACCCGCGCGGGTGCGCGTGTCGCCGCGACCGATGGAGACGTACACGATGGCGAGGACGCTGACCAGCGCGAGAACGCCGATCACGATCACAAGGACGGAGCCCTTGCGTCGTTGCTGGACCATCTGCATGAGGCGTCGCATATGAGATTCCTGTGTTCGGTCGGGTCTGGTCGACGGCCGGCGGAAAGGGCCGGACGCGAGGAATGATCTTGGATCAGTTCGCGGACTGGTCGCCGCGCGGAGGGAGCGTCACGACGAACTGGAAGGTGGATTCGTAGTTGGGAACGTCGGGATCGGTGAGGGAGATCGTGAAGCGGAGCATCTTCGGCCACACCCAAGGGACGACCTCTTCGCCGGGGACGTTGTCGGGTTCGCCGGCGTCGCGGAGCCGCCCGAGCAGGGTGTCGTAGGAATAGGTCGGGTCAAGGTCGCCGAAGTGCGACGTAAGAACGAGGTGAGAACCATCGTCGAGCGGATCGATGCCGTAGATCAGCCGCGGCGTCACCGGGTGCTGATAGGGAAGGAGCACGAGGTCGGCGTCGGTCTGGTCGATATCGCCGTCGTCGTCAAGGTCGCCGTCGGGGTCCAGTAGGGGAACGGGCTGCGTGAGCAGCGTCGCGCCCGGGTCGAGCGGATCGACTGTGCCGTACGGACGGGTCACGACGAGGTCCTGGTCGTTGATCGCCCCGTCGCCGTTGGTATCACCCGCGCGGCGGGAAGGACCGTACCACTTCTGGCGGCCGAGCGCGTCGTACTCGCCGAACGACCATTCGATGATCATCTCGGTGCAACCGACGAGCAGGTTGGACGACTGGAGCATCCGCTGATCGACGATGGCCGAGCTCTGGTTCCGCTGGTCAACCGGCGTCGCGGCGTCGTTCTCGATGATGCCGAGCAGGTTGAGCGCGGAGGCCTCGGCCCGCATGCGGGCGCCCGGGAGCTCGCCGTGGCCGAGGTACGCGCCGTTCTGGAGCGTCTGATCGGACTCAGCGGGAAGGGCGTTGCTCATCCAGGTGTGGATGATGTCGAGCGGCTCGGGAGATGCGGGACGCGTGCGGTAGACGCCGTTTGCGGGATCCCACGGTGTCGAGTAGAACTCGTCGGGCTGAAGGAAGGGGATCTGGTTCTGCACAAGTCCGGCGGGCACCAGCCGGCCGGGACCTGTCTTCTGCGCGTAGCCGTAGACCATCGCGCGGATTTCCATGAGATCGGTCGCGGCGATATCCACAAGGCCCGAGGCGAGGGAGACGCCGCGGGGATCGGGATCACCCGTGAATCCGTCGCGGATCACGTCGGCGATCGCGGGGCGCGGGTAGGTGAAGTTCACCCCGCGGAAGATGCTCGGGGCGGCGGGCTGCATGCCGATCTGGAACCGGCTGTCGGCGATACGGCGGCGTCCCGCGGCGGTCGTCGGGTCGATGTCAAACACGTTGGTCGGGGTGTAGATGTTGCTCTCGACGTCGCGGGGCTTCGAGAGCACCAGCGCGTTGCGAAGCAGGATCCACGAGGAGGCGTAGCGATTGGGATTGTTGGGCGTCTGCTCGCCGAGACGCATGCCGGCGTCGGTCATGCGATCGGAGGGGAATGGGTTGCTGTAGGGGCTGTTGGCGGTCAGGTCCTCGGAGCGGCGCTGGCCGTGGCCGATGTAGACGCGGGCCGTGCGCGAAGCAACAGGAGCGGCGTCGGGGTTCAGTGGGGTCCGCTTGCTTTCGAAGACGCCGTTGCGGAAGAACAGGAGCTCGTCGATGCGCCGAGCGCGGCCGGCGGTGTCCTCTTCGGAGAGCGGGACGCGATCGGACGCGGCGCCCAGGAGCGCGGGGTCGTCGAACTGACCGTTGGGCAGGCCGTCCACGTACTGCTGGCGGATCACGAGGAAGCCCTGCGGGGAGATCTGCTCGATGTCGCGGCGGATCGCGCTCTCAATGAGCTGTGCCGCGGTGGTCAGACGACTTGCCTTGCGACCACCGGTGACGGTCTTGCCGACCGCTGAGAGGATCGCGACCAGACCGAGGGAGAGAATCACGAGTGCCGCGAGGGACACGGTGATCTCGATGATGGTGAACGCGCGACGGCGGGGTGCGGAAGGCGGGCGCGAGTGTTCGCCGACTCCCCCACTGTCACCGTGTGTGGTGTTGCGGCTTCTCATCGAACGGTCTCCACGAAGGCGTCAACCGCGACCTGGGGGGTGAAGATGACGCTCACCTGCTCGCCGCGCTGGGCCTCTCCGTAGCCGGGAGAGAGGGTGAGGACAAAGTCGGTTCCGTCGCGTTCGCGGTCGATGACGGTCTGCACGGTGGGCGAGTCGAACTCGTCGATGAGTTTCTGACCCTTTCGAGCGACGGCGATATCAGCGTCGAGGCCGGTGCCACCGTTGATGGGAACACGGACGATGGTGGGATCGGCGGCATCGATGGTGATGAGCGTGCGACGGATGCGGGAGTAACGGCCGCGACCGTTGCCCGTGGGAACGCCGGCGTCGGTTTCCGCCACGGGCATGATGTCGCGGACGGTCTCGGGGTTGGCACCCTGGATCGTGCCGAAGAGGATCTTCGAGAGCGAGGTACCCCGGGCCACCGCGATACCGGAGTCGATGCGGCGGACGAAGACGGCGACCTTGAGTGCGCCGCCCGCGGTCTTGCGGGGAACGAAATCCCACACGTACTCGGGTTCGAGGCCGGAGAAGGGGGCCGGGAAGAGGCGGCTGTAGGACCGGAGCATCGTCGGGTTGCGGAGGAGCAGATCGCTGACCTCATTGGCGACGACCGTGGGGTCCCCGTTGCGCGTCTCGACGCACTCGAAGTAGAGACCACCGCCGACGGCGATGTCGCCGGTGCGGGTGTAGTTGTCAGAAACGTCGGCGGGCAGACCCGGCCACGCCCAGTCGATCTCCCATTCGCCCGTGTAGTTGATCACGATCGGGCAGGTGGTGGGCACGTTCGACGCGGAGATGAGCGCGTCGTTGGTCAGGCAGTCCCAGTCAATGAACCGGGAGTCGCCCGGCTTCTTCGAGGTGCGTGCGAACGCCTCACGCACCGAGTCGCGGGCGCTGTCGGACGTGCGCGCGATCATCACTTCCTTCTGCTGGCGGATCACCGCGGGAAAGACCGCCGCGAGACCCAGCAGGCCCAGCGCGAGCACGACCACGGAGACGAGGACTTCGATCAGAGAGAACGCGCGGGTGATGCGGACGGGAAGGGGCTTCACGGGGCGATCTCCTCTACCTGACCGGCGTAGTGCTGGAACGTGAACAGACGCGCGTCGGATTCGACGACTCGGCCGTTCATCTCGAGGCGGCCCTCGATCCAGCGGTTGATCATGTCCACGACTTCTTCCGGGCTGTTGACACCCTGGGGGAAGATGTCGGTGTCGAGCGTGGGTGCGAGCGCAGGGATCGCGGGATCCGTCGTGTCGTTGTCGTACAGCGACTTCGTCACGCGGTTCAGGCTGCGAAGCCCCAGTGCCCGCGCGAGGGACGACTCCTGGTGCAACGCGAGCTCCGTCACCGGACGCGCGAGCACCGTATCGGTCGCGATGTCCCCGAGCCAGCGGGCCTCCGACGCGGCGTTGCCGGCGGCGTCGTTCACGAGTGCCGCGGCACGGCGGATCGCGAGCGGGAGATTCTCGGCGGTCTCGAACCGCTGCGTGTCCCACGGGGGATTCACGCGGAAGTCGTCATCGGGGCAGAGGTCAACGACCAGGCACGTGCGGCGGTCGGCGCTCTCGACTTCTCCCGTGCCTTTCTTGAAGCGGACGAGGAACGTCTGGCGGTTGCGACCCTGATCGCCGCGGAGATGGTCGTAGAACCCGGTCTCCGGGAAGACCCAGTTGCCGAACTCGCGGCGGGAGGTCCACATCGCGCCCTCGTACCAGCCGTTGGGATCGGTTGCCCCATCATCGAATGAACCAGGAGGGGCGTAGGCACGCACGGCCCAGCCGGCGGGAAGCTGAACCGGCTCGGAGGACGGGAGCGGGACGAAGATGTCGCGCTCGACAACCGTCTCGCCGGTGAGGGGATCCGTGAGCGGGGCGATGCTGTCGCGAATGGTCGCGACGTGAACGCAAGGGATGATCGAGAAGCGTCCGCCGGGCTCGAAGAAGAAGACCGCGGCACCGTCGCCGCTCTCGGACTGGATCGCCGCGTCGCGACCGGCGGCGATGCCGGCGCGGAACTGGTTCTCGGCGAGCGAGCGCTCGGAGGACTTCAGAAGCGAGCTGAACGCGGGCACTGCGAGCGTGAGCACGAGCACGAGGATCGAGATCACGACCAGGAGTTCGACGATGGTGAATGCACGGCGGAGGTTGATGTTCACTGGCCCACCTCCACGACGTTGTCTGCCGCGGCCTTGGCCCGCAGGGCCCGAACGCCCTGAACGTCCGAGGGGACGGCGGTCTTGAGTGCACCGGAGACGACGCGGATGTCCTCGTCGCCGAACACGGCGTTGGGGCCGGAGGCGACGACCGCCCACTTGGCGGAACGGAGCGCGATGTTCTTGGAGGGGTCGCGGTCTTCGGGGATGGGAAGGCCGGGGGAAGACTCGAGGCCGACGAGGGGCGGGATGTTGTAGTCGGCGATGTCTTCGAGGACGAAGTTACCGCTGTTGGCGGGCTGCTCGCGGCCGCCGATCCAGACGTAGTAGCGGATAGGAACGCCGTTGCGATCGACGAGGCGATCGAGGTTGGGGTTCGGGGTCAGGTTGTTGAAGGCGTCGCGGTCGGGGATCCTTGCGATGCGAAGACCGCCGCTGGTGAGCGGGATCAAGGGCTCGAAGACCTGGCCGACGCGCTTGCTGTCGGGCGCGGTGGCGGAGCGAACGTCCTTGGGAACATCGAACGAGCCGTCGCGGTTGGGCTTGTAGAAGCCCAGGCCCTTGACGCCGTCGATCGGGATGTCGATCGACTGCCCGAAGGCTGTTTCGTTGGCGCCGCAGAGGTAGTAGAGGAAGGAGAACTCGCTGTAGCGGTTGTCCGCGAAGGGGTTGGGATCACCGGCGTTGGGGGCAACAACCGGGGGCCGGAGAACCTGGATGTCGACAAGGTTGGCGGGGACGTACACGTTGAGGTAACTGCGACCCGCGACGTCGAGGGTCACCGCCGCGGCCTGGTCCTTCATGAGCGGGGGAGCGAACCCGAACTGCTCCTGAAACCGCTGAACGCCCAGCGAGATCGCGCCGACCGCCTGGCGGTCCGCGGAGCCCTTGGCGAAGACCCCGGCAGCCTGAAGGCCGACGACGAGGAGCCCAAGCAAGACGCCGATGACCAGGACGGAGAAGAGCACTTCGAGGAGCGTGAACGCGCGGCCCGCGGGGCTCCTTCGGGTGGCTGGTGATGTGCTGGTCGTGGGCATGGTGTTGCTCTCGATGAGGGATCAGAGGCCGCCGCTGTTGAGCGAGTTGAGCATCGCGACGAGGGGAAGGAACATCGCGACGACGATCGTGCCGACGAGCACGCCCAGCACGACGACCATCAGGGGTTCGAGGAGGCTGACGAGCGAGGCCACCGCGACGTCGACTTCTTCGTCGTAGTTGTCAGCGATCTTCAGGAGCATCGCGTCCAGTTCGCCCGTCTCCTCACCGACGTCGATCATGTTGACGACGATGGCGTCGCAGGTCTTGCTGGCACGCAGGGGAGAGGCGAAACCTTCGCCTTCGCGGATCGAGTCGTGGACCTTCTCGAGGGCCTTCTCAAACACGTAGTTGCCGCTGGTTTCCTTCGTGATCTTCACGGCTTCGAGGATCGGAACACCGGCGGAGATGAGCGTGCCGAGCGTACGGGTGAAGCGGGCGATCGTGGTCTTGCGGACCAGGGTGCCGAAGACAGGCAGGAAGAGCAGGATGCGGTCGGTCGCGGCGCGGCCGGGACCGGCGCGCCGGATGAGCTTCCAGGCGACCCACGCGATGATCGGCGATGGCAGCGCCACGATCCACCCCGGGATCTGCTGCCCGGGGTTGGAGCCCGCGAACCAGCGGCTGGTGTTGATCAGCCAGACGGTCAGCGCAGGCAGCGCGACGCCGAAGTCGGTGAAGATTTCTTCGAACTTCGGGATGATGAAGACCATGATGCCGGTCAGAATCAGCGAGGCGATCACGATCACGACGATGGGGTACACCATCGCGCCCTTGATCTTCCTCTTGAGGCGCTCGCTCTTCTCCATGAACTCCGCGAGACGCTGGAGGATGATGTCGAGCACGCCACCGATCTCGCCGGCGGCCACCATCTTGGTGTACAGGTGGTCGAAGGCACGGGGGTACTTCGCCATCGCTTCCGACAGCGAGGATCCGCCCTCGACCTCTTCGCACACGCCGATCAGGATGTTCTTGAGCTTGCCGGGCTTCTGCTGGCTCTCGAGAATCTGGAGCGAACGCAGAAGCGGAAGACCCGCGTCCTGCAGCGTCGAGAGCTGACGCGTGAACGTCGTCAGGATCTTCGCGCTGACCCCGCCCATCGCCATGGAGCGCTTCTTCTTCTTCTTCGCCTTCGTCGGGCCGCCGGCCTCCCCGGCCTCGCCGCCCTTCTTCAGCTTCTGCTCACGCACCGCTGTGGGAAAGAACCCCTGGCTCTTGATGCGCTGGATCGCCTCGTCGGTGGAAGCGGCCTCGATCGTGCCCTTCTGAGGCTTTCCCGCGGCGTTCAGTGCTTCGTACGCAAAGGTCGGCATGGTTCACTCCGGTCTGGCGGACGCCCATCGCGCCCGGTTCTCGATCAAGGCAGTTGGATCATTCTTCCGCGATGGTCTCTCGCACAACTTCGTCAATCGTCGTCTGTCCTTCGTAGATCGCGAGCAGCCCGCATTCGCGGAGTGTCCGCATCCCCTTCTTCCTCGCGTGGGCCCGCAGCAGCGTCGTGTTGGCGTTCTTCATGATGAGCTCACGCATCTCGTCGTCCATGCCCATCAGCTCGAAGATCGCCATACGCCCGCGGTACCCGCTCTTGTTGCAGTTCTCGCACCCACGCCCACGCATGAAGTGCTTGCCCCGGATCGCCTCCGGCGTGAGGTTGAGCTCCATCAGCTCCTCCTCCTTGGGCGTGTATTCCTCTTTGCAGTGCTTGCAGATCGTCCTCACCAAACGCTGGGCCACGATGCCCTCGATCGTCGCGGTCAGGAGGAACGGCTCCATGCCCAGATCCACCAGTCGGATGATGCTCGACGGCGCGTCGTTGGTGTGCAGCGTGCTCATCACCAAGTGGCCAGTCAGGGACGCCTGCACCGCGATCTGCGCGGTCTCCAGGTCGCGGATCTCGCCGATCATCACCACGTCGGGGTCCTGGCGCAGGATGGCGCGCAGGGCCCGCGCGAAGGTCATCTCGATCTTCGGGTTCACCGGCGTCTGGCCGATGCCGTCCAGCTCGTACTCGAC
>JBEIUO010000599.1:0-2663 GCA_040374335.1 Phycisphaeraceae bacterium | reverse complement strand
TCGGGTTCCGGGGCAGCGCATCCACACGCCGCACCTCCCGGGGCACTTTGTAGCCCGCCAGATGCTCGCGCACATGCCCGAGGATCCCTTTTTCATCAAACTCCGCCCCCTCCTTCATCTCCACAAACGCCACCGGCAGCTCCCCCCTCATCGGGTCGTGCATCCCCACCACCCCAGAATCGTGCACCCCCGGATGCGTGTTCAGCACCTCCTCGATCTCCCTCGGGAACACGTTCTCCCCGCCCACAATCAGCATCTCCTTCAACCGCCCCGTGATGTACAGGTGCCCGTCGTCGTCAAACCGCCCAATATCCCCCGTGCGGAAGTACCCGTCCGCCGTGAACGCCGCGGCAGTCTCCTTCGGCAACTTGAAGTACCCCCGCATGATGTTCGGGCCCTTCATCTGCACCTCGCCGTCGCTGTTCGCCGGCAATCTCCGCCCCGTGTTCGGATCCGTGATCCGCTGATCCATCTCCGGCAGCGGCATCCCCACCGAGTGCGGCTTCCACTCGTGCGGCCGGCAGATGTTGGTCGCCGGGCTCGTCTCCGTCAGCCCGTACCCCTCGTTGATCGTCAGCCCAAACCGCTCGCGGAACTTCGACGCCACCACGTCCGGCAACGGCTCCCCGCCCGACACCGCGTACCGCAACGACGCGAAGTCCTCCGGGTGCGCATCCTTCAGGCTCAGCAGCGCGTTGTACATCGACGGAATCGCCACAAAGATCGTCGGCCGATGCTCCCGGATCAGCTTCAGCATCTTCGCCGGCATGAACCTCGCCGTGTACACCGTCTTGATCCCGTGCATCATCGGCAGCAGCGTCAGCACCGTCATCCCGAACGAGTGGAACTGCGGAAGCACGCCCAGCATCGTGTCCGCGTTCGTGAAGTGCACGAAGTTCTGCACCTGCCGGATGTTCGCCTCGATGTTCGCGTGCGTCAGCATCACGCCCTTGGGCTTGCCGCTCGTCCCCGACGTGTACAGCAGCACCGCCAGATCCTCCGGCTCCGCACCCTTCGGCCGCCGCGGCTCCGGGATGCCCGTGAAGTCCACTTCCTCCAGCAGCACGAGGTTCTTCACCCGAGGCCGGAACCCCATGTGATCCAGCATCGCCTTGGCCGTGATGATCGTGTCGGTCTCGCAGTCGTCGATCACGTACTGCAGTTCCTCCTGCTTCAGCAGGTAGTTCAGCGGCACCACCGTCTTCCCCAGCGACCACGCCGCCAAGGCCGACGGCCCAAACCCGCCGCCCGTGGGCAGCATCACCGCCACCGAGTGGCTGTAGGTCATCGTCGCCAGTTTCGCCGCGATGTGGAGCGACGCACCGAGGATCTCCTTCCCGCGGTAGGTGCGCCGGTCATCGACGACCAAGGGGCGGTTGAGGTTGCGGAAGCAGGACCAGATGATGGGCCAATGAACGCTCACGGTTTTTCCTCGAGAAGGGGCAACGCCGGCTGGAACCGGCAATATGCTACCGGGTCTGACGAACTCGCGCGACAGGGAGGTCCCGCATGGTTGGTTCTCGTGATTCCCGTACCGTCCGCCGCCTGATCCTGGTCACCGCCTGCTGCGGCCTCTTGGCTAGCACGGTGGGGTGCTCCAGCACCTCCAAGTCCAAGGACAACTACCTGACGGCCTTCCAGGAGCACCGCTACGCCGAGGCCTACGACCTCGCCAGCGAAGCGGCCGGGAGGCTCAACGGCATGGACCGCGACCGGGCCGCCCTGATCGCCGGCCAATCGGCCCAGGCCATCAACCGCAACGCCGATGCGGACCAGTGGTTGCGCCCCTTGCTGGACAACCCGGACTACGGGGTTGCCGGTCGGGCAGGAGCCACCCTGGGCCTGATCGCGCTCGAGGAATCCAAGTACGACGACGCCGCGACGCTGCTCTCCAACGCGTCGAAGAAGCTCGCGGGTGACGAAGCGGCCCGGTCTGCGATGTACGCGGGCGACGCCCTCCGCAACTCGGGGAAGGCGATGCAGGCGCGGGAGTCGTACGTGCGGGCGCAGGCGATGGTCGAGAGCGACCAGCAGCTCAAGAACCAGATCGGCGAGCGACTGGCCAACACCGGTTTCGCGAACCAGAAGCCGGGACGGGGCAAGTACAGCGTGCAGATCGGGGCCTTCAGCTCGCAGCAGCGCGCGGGCGAAACGGCCTCCAAATACGGGCGTTTCGGTGCGGTCCGCACGGTGGCCGTGCGGTCGAAGGCCGGGCAGACGCTGTACGCGGTGCGCATCGGCGTCTACGGGACCAAGCCCGACGCTGAGGCGATGAAGAAGCGGATCGGCGGCGAAAGTCGCGTCGTTGAGACCGCGGACGAGTGATTTACTCGAGCGTGGGCACCACGAGGTCGGCCCACACGGGGAAGTGATCGCTCGGGAAGACCAGCGAGTTTGCCGGTGGTGTGCGCCAGATTCCGGAGCGGAGCACCTCGATGCCCGCCGCGGGGAGGACGTAGTCCACCCGGAGCTTGAACATGGCGGTGTCGGTCGCATCGAGACCCTGGGTTGAGAGGTCGACATCGGCTTGGGGGGTGAACTCGGTGTTGATGCGGGAGGACGAGAGAAGCTGGGTCTTGATGGGGTTCTTGAAGCTGTCGCCGTCGATGGGGTCGGCGTTGAGATCACCGAGGATGACGAACAGGTCGCCGCGGCGGAGGCCG
>JBEIUO010000701.1:0-2206 GCA_040374335.1 Phycisphaeraceae bacterium | reverse complement strand
TGGCCATCGAAGCCTTCAAACGCGCCAACACCGTCACCTTCCCCGCCTGGACCGACGTCCTCGAAGTCGTCCGCCTCCTCGGCTACCGCAAAACCTGCCCCGCCGAAATCTCCCTCCCCAACGCCGAAGACTGGACCGAACTCCCAACCAACCAGTCCAACGTCCGCCCCGAACGCTGGCACCTCCGCCGCGCCGCCTAATCCCTCCCCACACTCCCCGCTCACTCCACCGAACACGGCACACGCCGTGTTCGTTTCATTTCATCCCCACCCCGCCCCCGTACCATCCCGCGTGATCCGCCCCCTCGTCATCCAAGCCGAAGAACTCTCCCCCGCCTCCGCGGCATGGCTCGCCCAACGCTGCGACCTCCACGCCTGCCCCACCTCCGACCCCCGCTTCCTCCCCCTCCTCGCCCAAGCCCACGCCCTCATCGTCCGCACCTACGCAAAGGTCGACGCCCCCCCTCCTCGCCCTCGCCCCCAACCTCCGCGTCGTCGCCCGCGCCGGCGTCGGTCTCGACAACATCGACCTCCCCGCCTGCGCCGCTCGCGGCATCCGCGTCGTCCACACCCCCGACGCCAACTCCGACGCCGTCGCCCAGTTCGTCTTCACCCTCCTCCTCTCCCACACCCGCCCTCGCACGCGACTCCTCGAACCCGTCGACCTCCCCGCATGGAAGCACCTCCGCGCCTCCCTGCACGCCCCGCGCCAGATCGACGAACTCACCTTCGGCATCCTCGGCCTCGGCCGCATCGGATCTCGCGTCGCCCGAATCGCCGCCGCCATCGGCGCCCGCGTCATCTACCACGACCTCCTCGACATCCCCGCCGATCGCCGATGGGGCGCGGCCCCCGTCTCCCGCGACGAACTCCTCGCCACCGCCGACGTCCTCTCCCTCCACACCGACCCTCGCCCCGAAAACCACGGCATCGTCAACGCCGCCTTCTGCGCCGCACTCAAGCCCACCGTCATCCTCATCAACACCAGCCGAGGCGTCATGGTCAACGCCCACGCCCTCGCTGAGTTCCTCGCGAAAAACCCGTCCGCCGCGGCGCTCCTCGACGTCCACAGCCCCGAGCCCTTCGGCCCCGACTACCCGCTGCTCCCCCTGCCCAACGCGCACCTCACCCCCCACATCGCCGCGGCAACCAGCCGCGCCAACGAGAACATGTCCCGCGTCGTCGAAGACGTCTGGCACGCACTCTGCGAAACAGCCTGACGCTACCGGGGTAGCATCGGCACAACGTCCGCCCACACCCGATCCACATCAAGCCAGTCCATCGCCGACGGCGTCGCCGGCGCAATCACATTCACCCGCGGCCCAATCGGCGCCCACAGCGCAGGAACCGTCGGACCAAAGAGCGCGAGCACCGGCACTCCGAGCTGCGCCGCCAGATGCGCAGGCCCACTGTCCGCGACCACCACGCCGCACGCCGACGCCAGCGCCTCGCGCAACTGCGGAAGATCGCTCAGAAACTCCCCGCCCAACCGATCAAACAACGCGGTCTGCTCCCGCGTGTACTGCTCGGCTTCAACCTCCCCCGCGAGCACACGAATGTTCGCCCCCGGATGCTCCGCGCGAAGCCGCTCCACCAGCGCCGCCCAGTGATACAGCGGCCACCGCTTCGCCGATGACCCCGCGCCAAGATACAGCACCAGCGGCGAGCCCGGCGCCGCCCGCGCCGGCGCGGGATCGTGATCCACTCCCTCCCGCCGCGCAAGCTCGAGCGCAAGCTCCCGCGTCAGGTGGCGGTCGATCAGTTCGACCTTCGCGCCCGGGAACATCCGCTGCACGTTCGCGCTCCAGGTCTTGTCCTTCCCCTGCACACTGAGGAACGAGATGACCCGCGCCACGCCGCCCACCGGCAGGATGCGCCCCGGTTCCTCGGCGGCGCCCGTGAGCCATAGGTCAGAGAACCGCCGATGCTCCGCGCTCACCGCACGAACCCCCAGCGCCTGCTCCGCCAGCTTCGCCTTCGAAAGATCCGAAACCAACGTCACCGCGCCACGCCGACGCACCAACGCACGCATCAGCGGCCAGAGCAGCACGCTGTCGCCCAACGCCCCGCGATGAAAGATCCACGTGGAATGGACGGTGGCGCCGCTCACACCCGCACGCGAGGCTGAGCGCCGCATCCCTTGCCACGACTCGTCGACAGCGCCTGCGCCAGCATCTCGTGCTCGAGAATCGCGAGCCGAATCGGCG
>JBEIUO010000798.1:0-1675 GCA_040374335.1 Phycisphaeraceae bacterium | reverse complement strand
CGGCGGGGGTGGGGTTTTCGGGGAGGGGGGAGAGTTGGCGGAGTTCGGCGACGGTTTCGAGCATGGCCTCTGCCGCGAGGAGGCGGTTGCGGTCGTGGGTGATCTGCTCGATGTCGGCGAGGAGTTGTTTGACGTCGGGGGACTTGATGTAGGCGACGAGGGCGGCGGTGGAGACGCCGAGTTGTTTCGCGATCTCGGGGAGGGAGTGTTCGCGTGTGAGGAAGAGGGTGAGGAACGCGTCTTGGTCGATGGTTTTGGTGCTCATGCCTCGAACATAACGTGGAGCTGGCGGGGATCAAGGGGTGAGCTGCGCGCGACTTTTTCAAACTGACAGCAGTATGTCAGTTTGGGAGGGAGTTTCAGGGGGAAGTGCGGGGAAGAAGTGGGGGAAGGAAGTAGGCAATGGGCAATGGGAAGGGAAGGGGGCCGCGTCGACAGCGGCAGGAGTCTTCATCTCCTTCGCCGTGACAGGCGAACGACCATCGCAACACCCCCGAGTGCACACCACCCGGGGGAGGGAACGACTGCTGCGACCCTGAAGCCAACCTCAAAGAACGGGAGGTCAGGCTGCCCATTTCCTCTGGTATACCGCACTTGATCTTCAAGCCCGTTTGTTGCGAACACCATGGCCGAGCCTTCTACGAACCGAGAGCGGAAGTACATCTCCCGGGGACTCTGAAGGACTTCCTCGAGCCATTCTGATGTGCCACCAGCGACGTCCATCAAGCCCCACGGGCTCGTGACTCCCTCGTAAGCACCCAGCGGGATGGCGTACGGGCTCGCGTCGAAGTGAAACTCGTTCCAACCCGCGTTCGCGGTGGCGAGTTCGCCGTTGGGGTCTGGGCCGGGCAGGCCACCGAGGGGGCGCACCCTCACGCCCGGAGGCCCGTACGCGTACGGGGTGTCGCTGGAGTTGCTGTAGAGCCAGTAGTCGCCGGTTGTGCCATCCGCGTTGGGCTTGTTGGGGTCCCAGTGGGCTGCTTTGATCCACTCGTCGAGCGAGGGAACGAAGTACCGAGCGCCGGGGCTGCGAGCGACCTGATCGGTGTAGGTCACGCCGCCGGGTGACCGGCCGAAGGTGCTCACGTCGTACGCGCCGCTGAGGAACGCGGAGCGGTCGAGGCTCTTGCCGTTGTGGAGCCAGTTGCAGTAGATGGCGCAGGTTCGCCAGTCGACGCCGCCGACGGGCATCATTTCGTTCTGGGGTGCGTAGGCGTACCGCCGTCCCCCGGCATTGTTGGGCGTGGTGGTTCCCGCCTGCCACTGCGAGGGGAAGAGGACGTGGGGGATGGCATCCGCGACCGGTCGGTCCAGGGCCGCGTTCATGAACTCGACCCACTGCGCAGTATTGACCTCGAAGCGTCCGATGCGGTACTCTTAGTTCACCTGCCCGTAGCCGCTGGTGAGGCCTTGGCCAACGTACGGCGCATTACCCACCGCGCCGATGGTGACGAAGTCGATGCCGCTGTTGGGATCGACTTGCGCGAGCGCGGTGCCGCTGAGGAGGGTAAGGGTGGCGGTGCTTATGAGTGCTTGTCTGCGCAGCATGAGCGGTCTCCCAAGACGAGGGGCCATGCAGAGAGTGCCACACGGTGGGGCGTGATGCCAGCAAAGTGGCGGAATATGCGGTGCGGGTGGGAGATTCGGAGGGTGGGGG
The DNA here is from genome assembly GCA_040374335.1 of Phycisphaeraceae bacterium. GTDB lineage: Bacteria > Planctomycetota > Phycisphaerae > Phycisphaerales > UBA1924 > JBEIUO01. The sequence goes on along the minus strand of JBEIUO010000798.1, from coordinate 18 downwards.
CCGAACATGGGCTGAACT
>JBEIUO010000306.1:0-4304 GCA_040374335.1 Phycisphaeraceae bacterium | reverse complement strand
GACACGCTTCGAATCAACAACGTGAAGCCCGGACACGGTGGAGCGGTCATCGACAACGGCTTCCTCAGCTCGGACTACGACGTCGAGTTGAGTCTGCAAAACAACAACGACACGCCGTTTGAAGGCGAGATTGTGTTCCGACTTTCCGAGGACTACCTGCTCGGCGACACCACCGGGACTGTGACGCGCTCGGCGCGAGTTGCTCCGCGCACGACGTCGCTCGTCCGTTTCACGCTGCCGGTGCTCGGCACGCGAATCGCATCGGCTCCGACCGTCACGGCGGAGATTGGAGTGTTCAACCCCGGCCGAGGTGCTTTCCACCTCAAGTGCAGGACTTCGTGGATCGTCAAGGCCAGCTAACCCATGAACCTCAACTATTTCGTGAGCGCAACGCGTCGGCCGGCGCCATCGACTGGCGTACCGCCGCTGTCGGCGTGGCCTTGGCCCTCTCAGGCTGGGCCTTGGGGCAGGTCTACGCTCACTCAGAGCGGCTCGCTCGTGTCGAAACTTCCCTTGCCCATTCCCAACAACTCCTCGAACGGATCGACTCAAAGCTCGACCGACTCAACCGATGAAACTCGACGCTCCCGCTAAGCTGCTCAGCTCCAGCACGTTCTGGTGCTCGCTCATCCTTCCCGCGCTGAACCTCGTGGCGAGTGCTTTCGGCTATCCCATCCCGTGGGACGTCGTGCTGGCCGGCGTCGGCGCCTATGGTGTCAAGGAAGCCGCCGGCAAGCTCAAGGCCGCGCCTCCGCCCGGCTCCCAGAACTGAGAATCGCGGAAAGTTCTGGAATGTCCGAGACGAGCTTGCGTACAACGCCGCCGTCGAGGGCCTGAGAATCTTCGACGGAGATGACCGTCCGCAACTGGTGACCCCAGACGCGGAAGGTGCCGGTCCGGGGGCAACCCCCCCGGCCGGTTTCTCCCCAGCTCACCTTCCGTTTCTTTGGAGTAACCAATGACAGATCATTCTTCCGGCGCTGCCGGTCATCTCCCCACCTCCGGGGGTCGCGGGGGCAGCGCCCCCGTTGAACTTCACCGACCGCTCAGCTCCACCAGGGTCGTTCGCCTCGCCGTGGCGATGCTTCGCCAAGGCCTCGACATCGCCGATGACGGCCAGACGCTCGTCGGCCACGGCGACATTCGCAACGGCATCAAGCTGCTTGAGCAGCTTGACCTTGACCCTTGCCGGCCGATGCCCGAGACGACCGATCGCGCGCTCAAGACCGCGACCGACTACTTTCGGACGCGTGGCACGATCGAGGCCGCGCAGGCCTTCGCCGCGCTGCACTTCATGGTGATCTCGGAGCTCGACACGTTGACGCTCGGGCAGCAGGAGGAGTTCGCTCGCCGCATGGCCGAGCTGGTTCGCGCCTACCGCGCTCAGCCGAGGAGCGGCCGATGAAGCGCAAGACCGACACCACCGTCCGCGACTTCGTGGCCTTTGGGCTGTTTGCGCTGTCCACCCCGTGGATCTTCCACCTCATCGGCGAGGTCGTGCGATGAAAACCGGCCAGAAGTACCGCTGGATCCTGTCGCTCGAAGAGATCGTCGATCCGCCGCGCAAGGTTCGCACCACCAAGGCGAAGCGCAACGCCAAGAAGAAGAGGAACCGCCGATGAATCGTTGCGAGAAATGCCAGAACCAACGATGACTTGCCGTCTCGGCGCGATGGGTTGAAGACCGCATCACCTCGGACGTCCGACCGTTCGGCCGCGACTGTTGGAACAGCTACGGCGCGCTGGCCATCGCGGCCGCGCTTGCGTCCAAGGCGATGTACGCTTGCCCGGACTGCAACCCGGACCGCCGTCCGCCGTGGTCGAAGTCGTGGTCCACCAGCTCGGCCGCGCTCAGCTCGGACGAGCCGACGCCGTTCTAACCATGGACTCGCTGCTGTTCTGCTTGGGATCCATGATCGGTTTCCTCGTCGGATACTTCACCGCGGCCATTCTCGTGTCGGACAAGGCCGCGACGATGAAGGAGCAGAAGGTGGAGTCCGAAGACCCGTGGTCGATGGACCAGTAGCGCAAGGCGAGCCCGGGGGGGCAAGCCGAACGACCCGCTCCGGAGCGATCCGGGGCGGGTCGTTTTGCTTAGGTCGGAGGCTTCCTTCCCTTGTCAATACATAGAATAACTCAAGGCTGGCGACCGGGTGACCCCGTGGACCGGTGGTCACCGATGAAGGGTCGGCTCCGGCTCAAGTCAATCGAGGCGTGCGAGCGAGAGGACTGGTCGCTCTTGAGCTGGCCGGCGGACGTCACGTTCGACGCCAAGACGGGCGAGATCCACAACCCGACTGGGGCCGAGCCGGTGCGCCGGCGGTTCCTTTGCGGCTCTTGGCGATGCCGTCGCTGTGCGCGCTGGCGCGGAGCGCTCGACTGGGCGCGATGCGCGGCCGCCGTTTCGTCGCGCGGCTGGTGGCTGTACCTCGTGCTCACTTTCGACCCGAAGGCTTACGGGAGCGCTTGGGAGGCGTACCGGGAGGCCGGGGCGAACTGGAATAACTCGCTCCGCTGGGCCATCCAACAGCGCGGAGGGAAGTTCCAGTACCTTCAGACTTGGGAGCAGCACCGGTCGGGATGGCCTCACGCAAACGTGATCCTCTCCGGCGACCAGCTCCGCGACTGGGTTGAGTCGCTCGGAGTCGTGGACGGCGAGACCGAAGCCGCCGGGGGGCGAGCGCGGCGGACCCGTTTCCCGGTTGGGTTCCGCGACTGGCTGGTCGAAGCCGCGAAGCGGGCCGGGTTCGGTGGCGTGGTGTGGGCCGAGATCATCGAGACGGCGAACCCCGAGTCGGTCGCCGGCTACCTGACCAAGCTGGCCCGCGAGCTGACCGGCGCCCCCGGTGGAGCCAAGGGCGAGCAATCGCCGACCATGGCCCCGCGCAAGTTTCGCCGGATCCGCGCATCGCGTGGCCTTCTGCCCAAGCCGCTTGCGACTTCGGCCAGCTCGGGCAAGTTCACCGGCACGCTGAGCCGAACCCGTACCGGCGACGCGCCGGCAGCTCGTCGAACGACTCGGCAACGGCGCGAGCTGGTTCGCGCCAACTGGTCCGAGGTCGTGGCGGCGCTCGAAGCCTCGGCCAAGCTCGTACCTCGGACACCGGATGTCCAAGGTCTACCCTTGTCTAGCCTTGACGAAGCCTTCGAAGCTATCGCAAACTTCCTCGACAATGACGAACGGCTACGCCAAGACGAAACAATGCCCGAAGTGTCTCCGGATGTTCTCAGCTCAGGGACTGTGGGCTCACAAGAACGCCTGTGGCGGCCTGACGACTTCTAGCGCCATGGCGCACGTCGTTTCTCCGATCACGCCGCCGGTTTCCCCTAACACCGCGACCAGCTCGACCAGCTCGGCCACCGAATCCAAGCTCACGCCGGACGAGTTCAAGACCGAGCTGGCGGACTTAAACGCGCCGAGCAGCAGCTCCAGCACCTCGACGAACTCGGATTCCGAGCTAAGTCGACTGGAATCCGCGGCCGCGGCCGCCGACGCCCCGCCGGCAAGCGCGCCAGCGCCGGCTGATCCCGCGGCCGTCATGGCGCTGGCCGATCTGGCCATCTCGGCCATCGGCCAGCTCGCCCCGTCTGAGATCGAGCTGCCCGAGCACCTTGTCAAACTCACGCCGCAAGAGCGGGCCATCCTGACTCCGTTCGCCATCAAGGCCGCGCCGAAGTTCGCCGAGATGACGGCGGGCCTCGATCAGCACGCCCACCTCGTTTTCCTCGGCCTCGTCGGCTGGTTCGGATTCTTGCGATGGCAAGCCATCCAGAAGCTCGAAAAGCTCATCGAGGCTCGAACGGTGGTATCGGCGAGCCCCGAGCGCAGTCCAGACAATCCCAAGGATGCCGAAGCAGCTCACCCGGGCCAGATTTTCAAAGGCCGGATGCCGGGGAGCCCGTTCTAGTGGGGGTCGTTTGGTGCATCGGATGCCCCGGCGCAGGCAAGACCACGTTGGCGCGATCAATCGCGGCCCAACGTGCGCGCTCGACCGGTCGGAAACTGCTCGTTGTGGACGCAGAGGGAGACGCGAACTTCCGCGCGCTACCCATGGCCTCGACGGTGACCGAGCTGCCCAAGCTGCTCGTCGAGCACAACGCCGTGTCGTTCGACGCCATGAACTCCGGAAAGCAGGAACTTCGACGGCTGCCGACGTTTATCGAGCGTGCTGGAAAGCTCGTCGTGCTCGTCGATGGTGCCCACGCTGTCCTTGATGCCCACAGCTCGGCGGGCGACGTCTGGGTTCGGCTTCAGCGTGTTCATCGGCACGCCGAGCTAGAACTCATCTGGACCACCCACCACCT